>CBDVDL010000226.1:0-3703 GCA_965372735.1 uncultured Alphaproteobacteria bacterium
AAACTTTCGGATTTCAGCGCGCATACCACACTGGGAGCTTTGACATGTGTGGAGTGCGGTCGCTGCTTTGACCAATGCCCGGCAAGTCAGACCGGGAAAGCGTTGAGTCCAAAACAGCTTATGCTCGACCTGCGCGCGGGACTATTGAAAAATCCGGACGATTTAATTATCGGTGCTGTGATTGACGAAGAAATCATTTGGCAATGTACCACCTGCGGCGCTTGCACGTTCCAGTGTCCGGTCGGGATTGATCAGGTCATTCCGATTATCGAAACACGCCGGGGAAAAGTCGCCGCCGCTGAATTCCCATCAACCCTGCGGCCGCTCTTCGACAATCTCGAAAAATCCGACAACCCGTGGAAATATCCGCGTGCTCAGGCAGACGATTTCATTGAAGAAAACTCCTTCCCTATCTTCAAGGAACATGATGTCCTCTACTGGATGGGATGCATGGGTCGCTATGATTTCGCCTACCAGAAAGTCGCTCTGGCGGTCTCGAAAATTTTAACATCCGCAGGTATTCGCTGGGGCATCCTGAAGAATGAAAAATGCACTGGAGACGCCGCGCGGCGTGCGGGCAACGAACTTGTTTTCCAGATGCTGGCGGAACACAATATCGAAATCCTGAACAACGCGGCTCCAAAACTTATCCTGACGACCTGCCCTCATTGCCTGCGAACTCTGCAGGAATATCGAGACATCGGACTCAACCCGGACATTCCGATTGTTCACCATGCCGAGTATTTTACTCGTCTGATAAAAGAAGATCGAATTACGCTTTCCAAAAACGACGGGCAGGAAATCGTCTATCATGACGCTTGCTATCTCAGTCGCTATATCGGAGGCGAACAACTTGACTATCCGCGGCGGTTAATTTCGCAGACGGGCGCAGCCCTTCGGGAACCCGACCGCAACCGGGAGCGTTCTTTCTGTTGTGGCGCGGGAGGCGGACTGCTCTTCACTGAAGAAACCGCCGGGGAACGCGTCAACCACAACCGCGTGAAAGAACTCCTCCAAACGGGAGCTCCGACGATTGGAACCACTTGTCCCTTCTGCCAGCTTATGCTGCGGGACGGTCTGCGAGATTTGGGAAAGGAAACCATTGCTGTCAAAGACATCGCCGAATTGATGGCGGAGCACCTGCCGGAATAACGGCGCAGTTTTTACAGTGAAATTTTTAAAGGCATCGGATAGAGCCGATGCTTCTTTGCATTCAATGTAGAAAATTATGAAAATTGGTGACTATACGCTATCTCCCATTGCCACGGGCGATTTCCGTCTTGACGGCGGCGCCATGTTCGGCGTGATTCCGCGAGTGCTGTGGGAGAAGACCAATCCGCCCGATGATAAAAACCGCATTCAGATGACCATGCGAGCGTTGCTGCTTCAGGGAAATGGGCGACGTATTCTCATTGACAACGGGATTGGTCACAAGGTCGATGACAAATTCGCCCGGATGTTTCATATAGAGCATTCGCAGTCAACACTTGCTCAGTCGCTTGCGAAACTCGGGCTGACTTCGCAGGATATTACCGATGTTATTCTGACGCACCTTCACTTTGACCATTGTGGAGGAAGCACAACACGTGAAGGTAAAGATGTTGTTTCGACGTTCCCGAATGCGCGCTATTATGTGCAGAAGCGTCAATACGAACATGCTTTGAAGCGCAACGAGCGAGACCGGGCAAGCTATTTTCCTGAGAATTTCGAGCCTATGAAATCCAGCGGTCGTCTGGAATTTCTCGACGGTGCGACGGTATTATGGCCGGGCGTAGAGACACTGATTGTTGACGGCCACACGCCGGGACAGCAGCTTGTCAAAATTTCGGATAGTGCGCACACGCTTCTGTACTGCGCAGATTTAATTCCTACGGCAAGTCATATTCCCCTGCCGTACATTATGGCTTATGATTTGGAGCCGCTGGTGACGCTCGACGAGAAAAAGCGTTTGCTGCCGCAAGCTCATGACGAAGGATGGATTCTGTTCTTTGAACACGATTCTTTCCGTGTCGCCGTAAAAATAAAGAAAACCGATAAAGGCTTTTTCATGGGAGAAGAGATTTCGTTGGTGTAGCTCTCCACAAGAGCAAACCGATAAGAAAATCGAATGAGGCAAAAATGAAAACAACGATCGCTGGCAGTTATCCCAAAATCCCTAACCGTCCCCGCCCGGCAAAACACCGTATGGCTGTGGCGCGTTTACAGCAGGGAAAAATCACGATTGATGAGCTGAAAAAAATCGAGAATGACGTCACGACAGAAGTGATTGAGGAACTGGTCGGCACCGACCTTGACATCATCACGGACGGCATGATTCGCTGGGAAGATGGACAAACACCGTTTGCGAGCGCGCTGGAAGGTTTCGAACGGAGCGGCTTGATTCGCTATTTCGACACGAATACATATTATCGCCAGCCGGTTGCGACGGGACCGATTCGCTTCAAGCAGCCGATAACCGTGGACGATTTCACGTTCGCCAAAACGCACTGCAAAAGACAAGTGAAGCCTGTCGTAACGGGACCCTATACGCTGGCGCGTCTCTCCGAAAACCAACATTACAGTAAGTTTTCGGATTTCGTTCTGGATGTGGCTCGTGCACTGCACGAAGAAGTATTGGCTCTGGAAAACGCCGGTGCCGAAATAATTCAGATTGACGAACCAGCCATCCTGCGATTTCCAAATGACGCGGGGATTTTTTCGGAGGCAATACGCCTGCTGCTTCAGGGAATTAAAACGCCCATCCTGCTCCAGACCTTCTTTGGCAATGCAACACCTCTGTGGTCGACGTTGACCGCTTTACCGGTCGCTTGGTTGGGATTGGACCTCGCCACTGCTCCGGCGGCGTTGAAGACCGTCAACGGATGGAAAGGCGGCCTTTGTCTGGGTCTGCTCGATGCTCGCAACACACGCTTTGAGGATTGGAAAAGCCTGCGACCGACAATCGAGAAACTGCTTTCCAATTATGGCGATGAGCGCCTCATGCTGAGTTCCTCGGCCGGGCTGGAATTCCTGCCCCGAGAGCGCGCGGAAGAAAAACTGAAACGAATGGTTGCTTTTGCGAGGGAATTCTAATATGCTTATTGAAGAAACCGTATCCTATACGTCCGATGAAACGGACAGCGGCCAGTCCTTGCACCGATGCCTGCGAACCACATCCGTCGGGAGTTTTCCAAAACCCGCTTACCTGAAAAAAGCCCGTAACGCTTTTGCTCGCGGTGAACTTTCGGAAGAAGAGCTCCTGGAGTTGACGAAGAAGGCGACGACTGAAGTTATTCATCTCCAAGATGAACTCGGAATCGATATTCTGGTTGATGGCGAAATGTACCGTGGAGATATGGCAACCTATTTCGCGGAGAATTTCGCGGGCTTTGAAATTTCCGGACTTGTACGCTCCTATGGAAATCGCTATTATCGCAAACCGATCTGCGTTTCCGAAATCAAATACAAATCTCCGATTACCGTGGATTGGTGGAAGCGCGCTCAAAAACTCACGACGAAGCCGATGAAGGCCATCCTGACCGGCCCCTATACGATGATGGATTGGTCTTTCAACGAATATTATGCTACACGCTCGGAATTCGCCAAAGCGATGGCACTTGCGCTACGAGAAGAAGTCAAAGCTCTGATTGATGCTGGAGCAACCGAGATACAGATTGACGAACCGGCGATTTCCGTGCGCCCGGAGGAAATCGAGCTGGCGATT
>CBDVDL010000227.1:0-3697 GCA_965372735.1 uncultured Alphaproteobacteria bacterium
CGCTTCCTCCAATGGTGCGACTCCAGTGGGTGTCCGGCTGAGCGAGTGAAGTAGCCTTAATAATCATAGACAATCCGAATAATGCGAATAAAAAACGACATGCTTTCATGATGACTCCTTTTATTCAACATTCCGGGCAGGTCAGGGGATCTGCCTCGGCGAGGTGGTTTAAAATCCGGTTTCGCTCGAGAAATTGAAGCGCGATATCTTCAAAGCCGGTACCGTATAAGCGCCCATCCCCCATTCCGAAAGCATCGTTATGCGTTCTCGAGAAATTGCTTCGACGGCTTTCATCGCTTCCAGAATTGACTGCGTGAATCTCAGATTTTTCAAAGGAGCTGCTATCTTCCCGTTTTCAATCAGGAAGGTACCGTCGCGGGTTAATCCTGTCAGCACCAGCTCCATCGGATCAATGACATTCGTGTAATGAAACCTCGTCACCAGAATGCCGCGCTTTGTCGAAGCAATCATCTCTTCCACAGACGAATCCCCCGGCGCGAGCATGAGGTTGAACGGCATCGCACCTTCACCACTCGGTTGAGGAAGCGCATGACCGGTGGTCTCGGCGTTCGCCTTCTTAGCCGATACGCGGTCGTGCACGACAGCTTTTGCGACTCCATTTTCAATCAGCGTAACTTTCTGCCGGGGGAAACCTTCAAAATCGAACGGCAAGCTGCGCTGTGATAAATCGTAAGCGTCATCGACAATCGAAATATTCTCCCCGAACATCTTCTGGCCAAGTTTCCCCGCCATGAACGTCCGCCCTTCCACGAAACCCAGTCCTCCGAATCCGAACCATCCCATGAATTCCAGAAAATCAGTGACCGCTGCGGGTTCCAAGACAACCGTATAATGTCCGGGCTCAAAGCTCCTTGCATTGCGGCTTGATTGCGCCTTTTCGATGGCTACCTCGATAAGCCCGGCGATATCGATTTTTCCGAAATCCCGGGAAGAGGCTTCCGCCCAACCCGAGGAATCTTCGGATTGCGCGGAGATACCGAACGTTGAGCTTGTGTCTTTATGGGAACAGAGCAGTCCGTTCGTGTTAGCCACGGCGACGGCACTCCAACCTGTGGAACAGACTCCAGCAGCCCTGAGCGAAGCCTTCTTGCAGCCCTCAATTCCCTGAAGAACGACCTGAGCACGCGCTTCCGGATGAACTTGTGCTGTGGATTCCTCGAAAGCCGGATTGGTTTGAATCGCCTGAGGCTCAGGCAGGGGCAGGATGTCCGGGGACTCTTTCTGGAACGGAAGCAGGCTCTTAGCGTGCTCAAACGCTTCCGTAAGGCTTTTTTCATCCACGCGGTTTGTCGTGACGCGGGCTGAGCGTTTTCCTTGAACGATTCTTATCGTAATGCCCAATTCACGGCGAGATACGTTTTGCGAAACCGCATTCTCCGCGAAACGCGTGAGGGCGTTTTCGGATGCACTCACCAAAATTTCAGCTTCTGAACCGTCTGCATAGTCGAGGGCTTTGCGCGCCAACTCTTCGAGTTCGATTTGTGGATCTGTCATGTTTTACTCACAGGAAATAGAGAGGCTTTCCTCTCTGAAATGATGAATAAATGACGAAAAACTGGTTCTATCATCCTAAAAACACTGGGAAGATATTTCTACTAACTGATTATTATAAATTTATGTTTTTTATTTTCTCAAGAAAACTCTTGACTCATTGGATAACAATTACTAAATTGTGGGGTGAATTGGATGAAATAAGGCCATATTGGAATGCAGCAGTCAGAATTCCCTGAATCTCCCTTCTTTGTTGGAACTCACGATGGAATTATCGACAGTAAAGGTCGAATCAATATTCCTGCCGATTTCCGTCACTCTCTTAAAGAGAGCGGGGAAAACATGCTGATTTTCTCTCCGGGCGCCGAATCCATTCTCTATGTCTTCCCACAAAAAACATATATCTCCTATTGGAAAACGGACAGCCGTCTCAAGGCTTCGCTTCGGCGGAAGGGACGTTTTGCAGCGGATATGGCCGTCCACGGAAACTCCTACCGGAAACCTGTGGACAGTCAAGGCCGCGTGACTCTTCCCAAGGAAGCCTTCGAACGCTCGGGAATCAAGCGCGATATCTGCTTCGTCGGGCGTTTGGATTTCTTCATTATCCAAGATAAAGCTGTCCACGAAGCCTATTTGGAGAAAGATGCTATTCTACCAGGCGATGTCTGGGACGAGTTCGAGAAAATTCAGGAAACGACAGAGGACTAATCATCATGCCGATTTCCGCGGAAATAAATGAGTCTTGTGGTATTGCGACGATTCATCTGCGCGGTGACTTGACTTTGGCCACCGCCCGCGAGATTGAAACCCTCTTCTCCCACTTGAGTGAGAACGGCGCTTCACGAATCCTCCTCGACCTCGCAGGTGTCCGCTCCATCGACGTTCAAGCTGTATCGGTTCTCACGGGAATCGTCGTCAATCTGCGAATGCTTGGCGGTGAACTTCGCATCGTCAACGCCGCAGGCAGCATTCTTCAACTATTAGGTCACAAACATCTTCGCCATTTCTTCGGCCTCACTTCAACAGTCGAAAAGGCTTTAAGCTCGCTGGAACATCACGACCCGTGTCGAAAACAGCGTCGCCAGCAGAAAGCTCTAGCCGCTCGGTTCGCGTGACCTCCTTTTCACACCAGCCGGTTTTATTACGTCAGGCTGTCGAACTGCTTGTGCACGACCCCGCAGGGATTTATGTTGACGCGACCCTTGGCGGCGGAGGACATGCACAGGAAATCCTCAAGCACCTCACGACAGGCCACCTCATCGGCCTTGATCGAGATCCGGATGCGATTGAATATTGCCGGGAAAAATTCGGCGACAGCATCCGGCTGATTCAAACCCAATTCTCAAAGATTCAGCACGAACTTACGTCTATTGCACCTGCAGGTGTTCAAGGCGTTTTATTCGATTTCGGTGTTTCTTCCTACCAGATAGAGAATCCGGCCCGCGGATTTTCATTTCAGAAAAACGGGCCGCTTGATTTACGAATGAATCCAACATCCGGCCAAAGCGCCGCTGATTTAATCCGTTCTTTAAGTTTGCAAGAGCTGCGGCGAATACTGCGAACCTACGGTGAAGAACCGCAGGCAACGCGTATCACTAAAGCGATAATTAAGGCTCGGGAGCAAGCTCCGATTGAAACGACAGCTCAGCTTGCGAATGTTATTTCAAAATCTGTTCCCGCTGCCGGTGTGAAAGCGCTCGCCAGAGTCTTTCAGGCGCTGCGAATCGCTGTGAACGATGAACTCGAAGAGATTGAGCGCGGTATCGAGAATGCTTGGGCGAGTCTTACCGTCGGAGGGCGACTCGTGGCTCTATCTTATCACTCCTTGGAAGACCGACGCGTAAAAACGTTCTTTGCTTCAAAGAGCAGAACATGTACTTGTCCACCGGAACAACCGATTTGTACCTGCGGCGGTCAGGCTCAGGCGATATCTCTCACGAAGCGGGTTGTTCGCTCGTCGCTTGAAGAAATCGCTAAGAATCCGCGCGCGCGAAGCGCCCGCCTTCGTGCAATTCAAAAACGATAATTGCTTCTATAGAATTATACAAAATATTTCCCGGAAAGTAAAGGATGTCCACACAGGTTGTCAGACCACTTTTCACGAAATCCGCCTTCCTTCGTACTCGGCGGCGCCCACGAGTTGCACGTATTCGAGTTGGAGCCTGGCGTTTTTTGCTGGCGCTTC
>CBDVDL010000228.1:0-3643 GCA_965372735.1 uncultured Alphaproteobacteria bacterium
GGAACAATTGGAACACTATTCCAAACGCTCCGGCCTCGATATGTCTTACTTCACGAAATGTGATCGTTGTCGAAATCGGGAAGCCGCCGCTCGCTTTGCCCGAGTCACTTTTTAATTTAATTCTATTTCATGGTGAAAAAGCAACTTTTTGTCACACCCGGTCGTTGTACGGCATGCCGCAATTGTGAAGTGGCCTGCTCGTTTGTGCACACGGTCAATCCGATGGTGCCCGCAGAGCCTCGCGTGCGCGCCTATATATTGTCAGAAACGGAAAACACGGTCAATCTCTGCTTGCAGTGCGAAGAAGCTGCCTGTCAGAAAGTGTGCCCTGTGGAGGCTCTGAATAGGAATGAGCAAACGGGAGCGATTGAAGTTGATCTTGAACGCTGCATCCGCTGTATGATGTGCACCATCGCATGTCCTTTTGGGAACATCCAAATTGATGTTAAGCTGAACGAGATTATCAAGTGTGACTTGTGTTATGGAGATCCGGCGTGTGCGAAATTCTGTCCGACGCTCGCGCTCGAATACGCGGAAACTCCAAATCCGGATCCGAAACCTCGCGAAGTTGCGATCTTACCGCCTGTTCCTTGGATGTTGTTTTCCAAACCACCGGCAAAGAAATAGCGATACGAAGCGTGTTTTGATTTTCACAACCCCGATTGGAATGCTTAACCGACGGGGTTGTTTTGTCCAGTAAAGGAAAACCCTGCCGTGTCATCACAGCAGGGTTTTTGGGGTGCCGGAGGCGGGACTTGAACCCGCACGTCCATAAATGGACACTAGACCCTGAATCTAGCGCGTCTGCCAATTCCACCACTCCGGCATGAATTAAAATATATTCAATTTCCGCGTCAAAGTCAAGCCTGCTAAGCAAGCAAAGAGGCTTGCATTTACCTGTTTTTTTTCTTATTTTCCAGACTAATGGGTCAAACCTCGACCATTCGACACATTGCCCGAAACCGCAAGGCTCTCCACAATTATTTCATTGTGCAGCGCTTTGAGGCTGGTATTGTCCTTTTAGGGACGGAGGTGAAATCTGTCCGTTCTGGAGCGGTCGGCTTGCGCGAAAGTTACGGTGTTATCGAAAAAGGAGAAGTCTGGCTTTGCAATCTGAGCATTCGGCTTTATGATCATCGTGGCTACACGGATCATGAGCCTCGCCGTAGACGAAAACTACTTTTGCAAAGACGCGAAATCCGACGCATCGAACAGCGTATGCTGGAGAAGGGTCACACCCTGATTCCCCTTTCGCTTTATTTTAAAGGACCCTTTTTGAAAGTGGAACTGGGTCTTGCAAAAGGCAAGCGCCAATATGATAAGCGCGCTCAAAAAGAAAAAGCTCAGATGCAGCGCGATTTGCAGCGAGAAATAAAAGAATACCGAATTAAAACATAGTCCAATGTCATTTCCGCCCTTAAACGAACAAATGGATTTAATCCTCCGCGGCGCCGAGGAAATCATTTCCGCTGAGAATCTGGAACGGAAAATCGCGCGCTCGATAAAGACGAACACGCCGCTCATTGTTAAAGAGGGTTTTGATCCGACCGCACCGGATATTCATATTGGTCATGCTGTTTCTATTCGGAAGCTGAAGCACTTTCAAGATTTAGGGCACACGGTCGTTTTTCTCATTGGCGATTTTACCGCGCTCGTTGGCGATCCGTCGGGACGTTCCAAAATTCGTCCGCGCATGACCCGTGAAGAGGTGAAGCAAAACGCCGAGACGTATCGGACGCAGGTTTTCAAGATTCTAAATCCGGAAAAGACTCAGGTTCGCTTCAACAGCGAATGGCTGGGAAAGCTTTCGAGTTATGACATCCTTGCATTGACGAGCTACTACACCGTCGCTCGGATGTTGGAGCGGGATGATTTCGAAAAACGCTTCAAATCGCAAACGCCTATTGCGGTGCTGGAATTTCTCTATCCGTTGTTGCAGGCGTACGATTCCGTTGCATTAAAAGCCGACGTCGAACTTGGTGGTACTGATCAGAAATTCAATCTGCTTTTAGGACGGACGATTCAGGGGAACTATAGTCAGGAACCGCAGGTTTGCATGATGTTGCCGTTACTCGTGGGAACGGACGGCGTTGAGAAGATGTCCAAATCGTTGAACAACTACATCGGTATCAACGAATCCGCCGACGAGATTTATGGAAAAACCTTGTCTATCCCGGATGAACAGATTCACCCCTATTTTCAACTATGCACGCAAGTGTCTGAAAAAGAACTGGAAGCGATAAAAAAAGATCTGGCGGAGCAACGAGTTAATCCGCGGGATCATAAGCGGCGTCTGGCACGGGAACTTGTCGGACTTTATCATTCCGAACAAGCAGCGCTTCAAGCGGAAGAAAATTTCGACAAGCTTTTTCGCAAGAAAGAGATTCCCGATGAAATTGAAGAATACCTCTATGACGGTGAGAACCCGGTTACGGTTTCCGGACTAATCGCACTGGTCGGAGGAGCTCCTTCTAAATCGGCGGCTCGACGTTTGGTCGAGGGCGGAGGAGTGCAGTTGGATGGCCGCAAAGTTTCTGATCCTCTGGAGAAAATATTTATTGACAAGCCGATTTTATTGCGGGTCGGCAAACGATTTTTCAAACGAGTGAGGCCGAAAGACTGAGCAATTTAGAAGCATCGTATGCGCCGCCTGCTCTGAAAAGTCTGCTGCGAACTCTTGCGCCGGATTTCAATGAGTTTTATCGAGAGTTTCGCTCGCGTCTGCGTTCAGATGTATTCATGGTTGATCAGGCAGTTCGCTATCTCGTTCGTCGCCGGGGAAAAGCGTTGAGACCGTTTTTGGTTCTCGCTTCCGCCAGGCTTTTTGGAAAACCCGGCATCTCGACCTATCGCGCTTGTCTCATTGTCGAACTGCTGCATACCGCGACTCTTGTTCATGACGATGTTGTCGACAAGTCAACGATGCGCCGCCGTTTTCCATCCCTCAATCACTTGTGGGGAAATAAATTTTCCATTCTCTTTGGCGACTATCTTCTTGCCCATTCTCTGGCGGCGATGCTCGAGGAACGCAGTTTGCCGCTGCTCGATATTCTTGCGACGACTTCTAAACGAATGAGTCGCGGGCAGCTTTTGGAACTAACGCGCACAAGGCGAGGAGACATTTCTGAAGAAAGTTATTTTGACACGATTGCCGATAAGACAGCCGCACTGATGAGAGCATGCTGCCAACTTGGAGCGCTGAGTCTGGAGAAGGATGATGGCGTGCAGCTCGCTCTTGCGGAATATGGCGAATCCGTGGGAATAGCGTTTCAGATTCGAGATGATATCTTGGATTACACAGGTCGCACGCGAGTATTAGGCAAGCGAGTTGGTGAGGATATTCGAGATAAGAAAATTACTTTACCGTTTATCGCTGCCTTTCAACATGCGGAGGAAGGTGAAAGAAAAGAGATGCTCGCTCTTCTCCGGCGAGGGGCTACGGGAAAAAATATTTCTTTAATTATTCATTTCGTCCGAACGAATGGCGGTATTGACTACGCGCGCGAAAAAGCCATACAATATGGACAGCGAGCAGAAAAAGCGCTGTCACATTTTCCCGACTCAGATTCCAAAAACATTCTTATCCAATTTATCCAATACGCAATTCACAGAGAGAAATAATGGAGTGAAGATTCTTATGCGA
>CBDVDL010000229.1:0-3638 GCA_965372735.1 uncultured Alphaproteobacteria bacterium
CCGCACTGATTGGTATTATCGCAAGTATATCCGGTATCCGTGTACGGAAGGCTCGAAATCACGACGGCGCTCGCGCAGTCATCTCCGCCTTCATCGAGGTGGTTGCCCGGCTCCGGCGGGAGTGGGGGTGCGACTCTCTTTGCTCGAGGAGGATCTTCATTGCCCGGCGAAAGAGTTGCACTGCTGGTCCACAAGTCATCCCAGAAAGGGGCAATCATCCCGGAGGGTCCAAGAGCCCCGGGGATATTCCAGTTACGGAAAGTCGTGTGCATCACCTGATCAGCTCCCATCGCAATCCAGCCATTCGAACAAACGCTGATCTGATTAAATTCCTGTCCATAGTATTTGAAAGTGAATGGTAGATCCTCTACGACCGTCATATCACTCTCATTCTGGTCATCAATAATGTTGAGTACGGTGCCCGGTCCACCATAACGCGGGTCAATCTCGACCCAGTCATAGGTAGGGTGCTTGGCATAAGCAACATCGGTGTTGTCAAACGCCCAGTAACCATACGAATCCGGTGGAGTCGGACTCGTCGAGACGATGCTGCCGATAAAAAGAGAGAAGAGAATCGTATCTGCAAATCCATCCTGCAGCGGAATGATACAGGTCAGTGGAATACGTTCGCCCGGGAAAGCATTCGCTGTGGCTGTCAGAGAAAAGAGATTCGTAGAATTGTCGCACCGACTGCTGGGCGTTGAAGCCGAAAAAGCTCCCGCGCTGTCACTGATGGTCACAGCGGAATTCCCCGAGCGTAAATAGCCCACGGTTCCTGTTTGTGTCGCTCGCGTCCCGATGTTATCCAGTGTCAGTTGAAGCTGACCGCTTTCTCCCGGGTCAAGAACTCCATCTCCTACACCTGACAGCGAATGGTCCTTATATTCGAAATCGGCGTTGGAAACCGTTATCACGACGGCACTCATCCAAGTGTTCGGCACATCATCGGTTACGGTCAACTCGAATTGCAGTTCATAGCCATCAGGAGCATAATCAGCAAGCGTAAAATCAAAATCATCCGGGGGAGCATCGGTAGCTCCCGCGCCGATATTGCTGTAATCCTCATAGCCATCACTGATACTCACCACAAATGGCTCTGTGATACTCAGCGACGCTTCAACTCCATTAGCTGTTGATGTGCCCCAGTTCTTTAAGGGTACAGCGATTTCGATTGTCTCTCCCGGATTCGCCAAGCCATCGCTATCACCTTGGCTCTCGCCGCTGTTGTCATCATCGATAACAAACGTGGATGAAGCCGGTGAAACAAAACGTGCGCTCGACGTTACCAGTGTATAGTTAATCGCCGGACGGAAATTATGCTTCGTCGCCGTCACAAACAGCGATTCGGCTGTCGTCGTCTCAAAATTAAATACGACCTGACCGGCTGCATCCGTCCAGTCTCCCATGAAGATTTCTGTCCCCTTTAACAGGTTGACATACACCCCTTCCACCGGTTGTGCACTCTCCCCCGTCACAGTCAGCGTCAAACTATTCGTTCCCACAGGAACCGAAGAAGGATTGTTTGCGAACAATGTCTCAGGTGTGTCTGTGAAAACGTCCACCGCCGGATCCCCAATCAGAGACTCGTAATGGCAAAAATCCGCTACGTAAGACGGATCATTCGGATAGTTGAGGTTCAATTCAACCTTGGAACGGCTGAGCGCTCCGCCCATCGTATGAATACCCTCTCGAAGTAGCCCTTGAACAACTCCACCCAGAAGACAGTTGTTGAAACGCGTATGCGTCGCCATCGATGAGGTTCCGATAGCGCCAATGACGCCTTTCGGAGAACTTTCCGATCCCGCTTTCAACAAAGCTTCGCATACAGAAGCGTACGTATAATCGCTGTCGAAATCATTCGTTCCACAGGTGATCGTTATCATGAAAGGCAATCGCCAGTAATTAGTCAAATTAGCGATATGATAATCATCGAAATCCTCCATACGAAGATAACCGCGATACGTATAAAGCGATATACCGGAATTGATGCTGCTCACCATATCATTGCCGTTTACAGTTTCGTGAATGAAGTAGACGGTGTCGATACTGGAACTGGTATAATCCGCCTCGAGCATTCGCTCCCGCACCCAGCGCGACGTCATGACAGGTGAAATCCCTGACCCACTTCCGGCAAATATTCCCCCTCCTTTGAACCAACTCGGATTACTGCCGCCTGAAGGAGAAGCCGGATTTCGCTCATAACCATAGACCTTGGAGACGATAACTCTTAACTCACCATCCGTATCAAAGCACCAGCGACCAAGATGGACATCCGGCAGGACATCAGTGCCATCCAGACGCGAGTAATTCCAATCACCAGGGCCTCCACTAACGTCGTAGGTTGGAACAGCAAAAGAACCGTCTTCATCGCCCAGAAGGCCGACGAATTCCAGCGGTGGATCCGCATTATTATACCGACCCTGGATGTAAGACTTGACACCGGTTGTCGTCCAAGTGATCTGACCGGGATCACAGAGTTCAACGGTGTAACCCTTGCGCTCACGCCATGTCACTAAATCTTCGATATCATCTAAAAGTGAATTGCTCCTGAAGATATAAAGCAACGTCCCGCGCACGACCATATCATCAAGACCCATTTCATCCCAATTCGGAACCACCGCCTTCAAAATCCCCGCCGTCGTTTCCGTAATCGGCCGGTTGTAGCTCACCGGTGAACCGGTTTCGTGGACGAGAATCTCGGCATTCTGCAGTACCATGATTTTTCTCTGCGCCGGATTGTATTTCGCGGCGCGCACCTGAACGACCGCCAGCGAAACACCGCCCATTATCTGGCGCGGCGTCACCGTGAAGGACGCTTCGGGCAGATAATCATCGCGCTGAGCGTAAACGCCCGCAAGCTCCGAAATGCGTTCGCTTTCCATATCCGGTGCAAGGTCGTAAGTATCGTCCAATTCCATCCATTCTTCGCTGACAATCTCAATTTCCGGATTACCGTCTAAGCGCAACGCAAACATGCGCGAAACCACCGGCAATTCAGCTTCTCCGTCGGCGCCTGCTATCATTTCCATCGGCAAACTAACCCGGTCAAATGTGCTACCTTCCTGAGAAAAGGTTTCGTGCACTACACCGGGAATCGAAATGTCCATCCGCCAGACATCCGTCGTCGTACTCTGGATATTCACCGTCGGCACCTGATTGGCGATGGGTGAATTCACCTCAATCCAGGCTCCGAAAACCATGTTCGAAAATCCTATTAGAAGTAAAGCCAAGAATAACATTCTCGTTTTCATCTGCAAACCTCCATTTATTCGCAAACAGTGCGTCGCTGAATCAATTTAAAAAATTGTTGTGCAAATTCTCGCCCAAAATAGACAAAATAAGACATTTTCACGCATGCCGAGGAGTTGTCGATTCAGCAACTACCTTAGTTTTATAAAATAGCAATTTTTTTTCAATTTTTCAATGGGAAAAAGGCGCTTGTCTATTTTTCTGACTTTATCCAAACCGATTTTTAACACGATTTTACAGGATAGAGAATTCAAACAAATTCACACCGCTCAGCCTATTAGCGCCCCGCGCCTCTCGCATTCATCGTCTGTAACGCCCTTTTTCCTTCGAAAACTTGACACGGGCAAATTCCTCGCCACATCACATTCTTCGGCAACAACCGGGTCAGC
>CBDVDL010000230.1:0-3601 GCA_965372735.1 uncultured Alphaproteobacteria bacterium
CGTCACCCTTTTGATTTAACATTCCGGGCAGATCGGGGGATCTGCCTCGGCGATGAGTAGCTATCGAAGCTTTTTACCGACTGCCAGTTCCAAAGCAATCAACTGGCTGTGGTATTCGAGAATCTTCGAGAGATTCTCCGTTTCGGTTTGAGCGTACGTGAGTTGTGCGCTGCGTAAATTGAGCTGGGATGTCGCTCCAAGACGGTAGCGCTCGCGTTCGAGTTCCAATGTCTTTTCAGCCAAGTCACGATTTTTTTCGGTGATGATGCTCTGTTCAAAAACCTTTTGCAAATTGTAATAAGCATCACGAACACCTTTTTCGATACTGAGTCGCAACGCCCGTTCTTCTTCATACGCTCTATCACGAGCAATGCGCGCCGCGACAACCGACGATTCACGACTAAAGCCGTCGAACAATGTCCAGTAAACTGAGAGCGAATAAGATGTATTGCGACTGCGCGGCGAAAGTGTAAACGACTCGCTGGCTCCTGACTGTTCCGACCGCGAAAACGTCACTCCGGCGGTCGCGGTGGGCAGATAACCGCTGTAAGTCGATTTGACCGCGTCTTTCGAAATGCCCACGGACAACTCAGCCATGTGTAAATCCGTTCGATGCTTGTAAGCTGTTTCCACCAGACCATCCAAACCAAATTTGAGCGGTCCCATCATGGGAATTTCTTTTAGAGGAAAACTGCTTTTCAAATCAATTCCGAGGAGTTCATTCAGATTCTCGCAAGCCACCTGCAAATCACGCGCAGCGCTGCTCGAATCATTCTCCGCCGAACCCACGTCAATCTCCGCTTGCAAAACATCAAGCCGCGTGACCGTCCCGACTTCAAAACGCGCCGTGGCGAGTTCCAACATATCCCGGCGCTGTTCAAGAAGTTTCTGAGCCAGCGTCACCATCTTCTCGCCCGTCAGGATAAGCACCACGTTCTGCGCCACCGACTGGTCGAGAATTTTCTGAGTATTGAGAAGTGTCGCATCGTAAAGGTCTGCTGTTTTCCTCGCTTGCCGAAGCTGAAAAAGCCGTTGCCCGCCCTGAAAAATTGTTTCCTGCAGCGCAAGATACATCGAAGAGCTGCGGTTCTTCCCTTCCTCCGCCTCGAAAGTATAGCTTTCAACCTGACGACGCACTTCTTGCGCATCCTCATCCCAGTACAGCACCGTATCCGAATATGAAATCGGATACGTCGAAACCGAACCGTCGGGATTGATGAACGTCGGGTAGTAGAACTGATTCTCCGAGAATTGAAGCCCGACAGTCACAGTCGGCAGAAAAGCTCCGACCGCATTTGCTTTCCCGATACGATTGATTCGGGTATCGATGTCCGCTCGGCGAACATCAGGATTGTATTTGAGCGCGATGCGCTGCAGGCTGTCGAGACTAAGAGGAATCGTTGACTGAATCAGCGGATTTTTTGTTTCACCAGCAAAAAGCAATCCGGGACAGAAAATGAGAACCGCGATGAGTTTTTTCATGAGTGTTTTCCACGTGAGGTGTTGGGGATGATGCGATCATCCGGTTATTTTGCCGACTTGCTGATAATTCCGTCTTTTATATCCAACAGATACGCCCGAGCGGCGTCGTACTCGTTGGGAATCTTCCCGTCAAGAATCGCTTCTTCAATAGCTCCCTTTAACATTCCGACTAAAGGACCGGGCTCAAGGTTGCATAATTTCATGATTTCATCCCCGCGAACGGGCGACTGAAACGCTCGAAGCTGGTCTTTTTCCAGAACTTCAGCCATTCGAGACACCATATAGTCGAAATCCGCGAGGTATCGCTTGACTTTTCTCGGATTGGCCGATGTGATATCCGCCCGGCAGAGGGTCAGTAATGCTTCCCTGTCCTCTCCGACCTGAACAATCAAGCGGCGCAATGCGCTGTCGGTGACTTCTTCGTCGGTTAAGTTTATCGGGCGCATATGAAGCCGGACAAATTTCGCGGTTTTATTGACAACATCCGAAGGCAGCCTCATGCGGCGACCAATGGAAATCACCATGCGGGAACCCACATCTTCGTGACCGTGAAATGTCCATCCTGATTCGGGATCGAAGCGCTTCACTTTCGGTTTGGCAATATCATGCACGAGAGCAGCAAACCGCACGACGGGGTCTTGCGTCACCGCCGCGACATTATCCACGACAAGAAACGTGTGCTCAAGAACATCTTTATGATGGTATTTGCCCTTTTGCTGTGTCCCCGCGAGAAGGCTGAGTTCCGGGAAGATGACATCCATCACGTGCGTGATATAGAGCAGGCGCAGACCAATAGAAGGCTTGGGAGTTTTCAGCATCTTCCAGAATTCGTCTGTGATGCGCTCCTGACTGACAATCGAAAGCCGCTGCCGCATCGTGCCGATGGCTTCCAACGCTTTGCGTTCGATGCCGAAGCCGAGCTGGGAAGCGAAACGAATCGCCCGCATAATCCGCAACGGGTCTTCTGAAAACGTGGTTTCCGGTTCTAAAGGAGTTCGCAGAATCTTGTCTTTCAAATCCTGCGTCCCATTGAGCATGTCTACCAGTTGCCCAAAATTGTCTTGATTGAGCCCGAAAGCCATCGCGTTGATGGTAAAATCGCGGCGAACCAGATCTTCTTCCATCGAAGCGGCTTCAACGATGGGCTTTCGCGAATCGCTCCGGTATTGTTCGCGGCGAGCTCCGACAAAATCGAGCCGCCAGCCGCGATAAGGGATAATTACCGTGGAAAACTTCTCGAAGATAACGCTCCTGCGGACGTTCAGATCGCGACACGCCTCTTCAGCGAATTGGACAACATCTCCTAACACCAGAAAATCAATGTCTTTACTGGGACGTTTTAGAAGCAAATCGCGCACGTATCCGCCCACAGCAAAAACGCGTACCCCAAGCCGGTCCGCCGTTCCTGCGATATGGTCGAGGATACGCGCTTTTCCCGGACGGATAATCACAGAGCCAGGCGTTATTTCTCTTCGCTTTGTTCCAGTTTTTTTTGAGCTTTCTTTTGCCATTTTTCTAAACGTTGTAAATCCCGACTGCGACGCTGCCTCGCATCATCTGTCATAAACGCCGTGAGTCCCTCGCTACAGTAGCGCACCACAGCTTTATCATCACCGAGTTCCATCGCCGCTTCCGCCATCCGTTTATAGAAACCGACCACATCGTAGCCGTTGTTTCGGGGTGAAACCAAATACTGATTCATCAATTCCTTCGACGAAACGATGCACTCCCGGTAGCGTCCTGTGCGAAACTGTAAAGAAATGAGCGGCCATAAAAATGAACGCGCGCCCGGGAAACGGGCAAGGCCTTTCGCAATAAGCGACTCCGCTTCGGCGTAGTTTCGTTCTTCGATTAAAAACCAAGCAAGCGCACTCATCGCCGCATATCGGGAGAATTTCGACGAATCGATTGCCAGCTTCATATCAGCATACGCGGCTTTGCGAGACGGCATGAACGGCAGATTCGAAAGCACTCCCGCATGCTGAGCAATTCCATAGCGATACGCTCCACGCCCTAAGTAAGCGTCATAAAAATCCGCGTCTTTTTTGATGACTCGCGAAAAGAAGGATTTCGCGCGCGTAAGTTGTTTCATCGCTGACCAGAAATCGCCGCGGCGGCC
>CBDVDL010000231.1:0-3588 GCA_965372735.1 uncultured Alphaproteobacteria bacterium
CGCCAACACTGCGCTTGCCGCCAATGTGCGCAGAAGCGACATGCCGAATCGGGGACGAAGGTGGCGGCGGAAATACAGGAAGCTCATCACCAGAACGACAAGCTCAGCGCTCGCGGATGAAATCGCCGCTCCGACCGCTCCAAGCGTTGGAATCAAAAATGCGCAGAGCACGAGATTCGCTGCCGTCCCAATCGTAATGCTGAGCGAGTATTCGCGCTGGAGTCCCATCGCGAACAGGGTCGTCCCGAAGAT
Source organism: uncultured Alphaproteobacteria bacterium (assembly GCA_965372735.1). GTDB lineage: Bacteria > Electryoneota > RPQS01 > RPQS01 > DYHQ01 > JAUXGA01. The sequence goes on from CBDVDL010000231.1 coordinate 253, forward strand.
AGAACCCACGCCGGTGAAAATGAGGTACCCGGTCAGAATTCGGAACGGCATAACCGCCTGCAGATATACATCCGTGAAAACGAATCGAATGACCGGCTCCGCGACGAGAATCACCGCGACCGCTGTGGGAATGGTGACTTGCGCCAGCAAGGGGATGACGGTTTCGAGCCGTTTCGTCAGTCGTTCGCGATCTTGAGCAACTTCTGAGAGTAGCGGCACCAGAAGCCGGTAGACAATCGCTTTCAACGTCAGAAGAACGACCAGAATGCGGTCGGCGAGAGCGTAGAAGCCGGTTTCTCGGTCGGTGCTGAAGAATCCAAGAAGAATGAGGTTCGTGTGCACATAGAGCTCGGACATCGCACGCGCCCAGAAAATCGGCAGAGCCAATTTGAAAATCCCGCGCATGCGTGGGATACTCGGAGAAGGACGCAGCGGCAATTCCAATCGCCGCAGCACCGCCCATGCCAGAGAAATATTCACCACGAGAAATGCGAGATTCGTCAGCGCGGCCATTTGCAGGGTCATTCCTCCCCGCATGAGAATCACGAGTCCCAAAGCTCCCACCGCGACCGTGCGAGCGGACACTCGAAACAACGCATCCCACCGCGATTGCTTGTGCGCGTCCAGAAAAGGCGCGAGGTCGAAAGGCATCACGAACAGCGCGAAGGAAAGCACAAGCAACATCATCCGGCGATCAGGCGGCAACTGCGTCAGCGGAAGAACCACCATAAGAACCACAAAGACGATGATGCCAAAAAACAGTCTGAGCCCTATTGCCGAGCCGAAAATCTGCGGCGCTTCTTCGGGGGCGCGAGCAATTTCCCGGACGACAATCTGCGGCAAACCGAATCCGGCCGCAATCAGCAGGTAACTTATTAAAGCCAGCCCAAAACCCCAGAAGCCGAAATTTTCCGGTCCGAGGAAGCGGCTGGCCATCACCACAAACGCGAATTGCAGCGCTCCTTCACCGACCGTACCCGCCAGCAGTCCAAGGGCGTTTCGCGCCGCCGTCTGAGCCTGTGTCAGATTCGGAACGTGCATAAAGTGGTTCTCTGTAAACGAATAACCTTTTCCCTCATTTCTATGTTATCGCAAACACGACAAAGGAATGCGCACGACAGCAAAAGGCTCCTCCGCATGACTACTCGGTAATTATAAAGATTTCATTGGTGGTAAAATCAAAATCATCTTCAAGGGAGTTTCCTTCATCATCTATCATTTCAAGAATCGTCATCGTGATGGTTAATGTTCCGGGCATTGCGCTGTGAAATCGAAACGTCGCGAGCATGCCTGTGCCGGTGACTTCATCTTTGTCGTCCGTTTGAACTTCCCCGACCGAAATTCCATAGCCGCCGGTGACAGTATGCGCGATGGAAAGCGCTCCCGGACTCCATAAGTCTCCTGCCCATGCGCTGTCACATGTCAGCAGCGAATCGGGATAGTGAAGTTCAAAGCTGAGCGCAAATAAATCGGAAATCCCTTCACCTCGAACTTCCACCAGCGCCGAGATGTTGGCTCGGATAGTGTCCGGTCCTGTCAAAATGATATGGTTGGTTAAAACCGGCGGATTCATTCCGGATTTCGAACAACCAATCACGCCTGTTAAAATCAGCAGATTGACAATCAATAGTTTGTAATATTTATTTTGGCTTCGCATCGTCTCTTTCATGCTCTCATGAAATTGTTTTCTTTATCGTAGAAGCAGTAACTTCCCGCGGAAGGATTTATTCTCATATTTCAGAGCGAAGAAGTAGGGTCCCGATGCAACGGTTTGTCCATGGAAATCTGTCCCGTTCCAACTGAAAACATTTCGACCGGCTCGGGCTTCTTCTCTATCATGCACGAAAACTTCCCTGCCCAGCAAATTGAAAATCCGCAATTGCATTCGTCCTGCTGCCGGAACTTCGTAGCGAATCGCGACGCTCGTGTTGAACGGATTCGGATACACGCCGCAAAGCCGGAATTCACTGGGGGCTTGCGCGTCCAAACCGAGAAGTTCGCGCAGGTATTCGGCGATTTGCTGCGCGTGAGAACTATTCGATGCTTCCGCCGATTCATAGAGCATCTGAAGCTGCGAGCGATAGGGCGACAAATCAGAAGGCAATGCAACCGGCTGCTGCCCGAGGGCAGGCTCATGCGTCTGACCAAAATGAAAACATATCGGCAGTAAATCTGTCAGCCCAACTTCGCCATTCCCGTCCGCATCCGCGAGCGCTACTTCCGAGCTTTCGACATCTCTTGCGGTATCACCGCTCCAAACATGCCAGTCGCCGTCCCGAGCCAGTGTTACTTCGCCGAAGTTCACCGCTAACGGAAGCACATCAGTTTCATCCACGACGCCATCATCATTCAAATCTCCCGGCCAGACGACCCACAGTGAAGGCGGCGCCACGAAAACTTCATAGACGCCAATATCATAATAAGGTAGGTTGCCTAATCCTGTATTCGGCACGGAAGGAATATCCAAGCGTTCGCGGCCTTCAAAATCCATCAGCGGCGCGCCGTCCGAATAGCCTGCGTCCACAGCGGGAGATGTGAGTGTAATATGAAAATCGCCACCTGCCGCATCGACGAATTGCGGAGCATCTGTCAAGTTTCCGGTGCCCGGCCAGACATCATCTCCTTCGATTATGGACGTTCCCACTTGAAGCGAAGCGCTGTCATCAAGCACAATCGATTGAGCATTTCCCCAGAGAATTGAGTTCCAAAGCTCCGTTGCGACATCACCTGAATCGCATGCGTAGACGCGAATCGCTCGATCATTTCCATAGAGCACATTGTTGAACAGTACCGGCGTGCCGCATTCTTTGATTTCAATCCCCGTTGGACAATCTGTGATGATGTTGCCCGCGATGTAGGAATGCGAACGCGCATAGGCGATGGTAATGCCGTTGTCGCCCATATTCGAAATGCGGTTTCGTTCCACGCGGCAAATGACATGATCAAAATCAATGCCGTCATCCAGACCGCCTATGATGACATTATCCGCAATCACCGAGCCGCCGTTCTGGTATTCGAAATCAATGATATCTTCGCCAAGCAGAGCGGCATCCGGATGAAGAGCGCACTGTTCAAACGTGCAGTACTGTACCCAACTGACACCTCCAATACACGAAATCGGTTCGAGTGCGATGCGTTGAAAACAAGTGCGCCGGATATCAACCTGACTGCTTATAGTGCGCAATACTCCGCGAGACATATCGCTGAGCCGTGAGCTGTGAATGGTTACATCGGCGTCATGCGCCTGAATGGAATACAATTCTGAGATATAAAATTGACTCGAACCCATTTCCAAAATCGCATGCGTTATAGTCAAGACAGCGCCGGAATCAACGA
>CBDVDL010000232.1:0-3566 GCA_965372735.1 uncultured Alphaproteobacteria bacterium
ATCCGGTCGGCGCGATGGGTAAAATCACGCAGGTGGTTTATGGCGCGCTGGATCCGGGGAAGATTCCGACGAACCTGATGGCGGCGGGAATTACAGCCGCGGGCGCCAGTCAGGCCGGAGATTTGATGCATGACCTGAAAGCAGGCTACATGCTGAAGGTATCGATTCGCAAGCAGGTGATTACGCAGCTCATCGGTGTTGTCTCAGGTGTTTTTGCGGTCGCGGCGGTGTACCGGTTGCTGACAGCCGCTTACGAAATTCCCGGCGATACGTTCGCAGGGCCTGCGGTGATTGCGTGGCATGCGATGGCGGAAGTTTTGGCGAAAGGTATCTCATCATTGCCGGATGGAGCGATGTGGGCGGCGCTTGTCGGAGGCTTCGTCGGCATCGCGTTGACGCTTTTGGCGCGCATTAAATCTCTGAGCAAATGGGTGCCGTCGCCGGTGGCTTTGGGGATTGCGTTCATGGTACCGGCTTTTTACTCCTTCGGCATGTGGCTCGGAGCGATTATCACCTACGTCTATAACCGCAAAAATCCAGACCGTGTTGACCGCTATGGCGCGTCGCTCGCGTCCGGGCTGATTGCAGGCGAGGGACTGATGATGGTCGTCGTCGCGATTCTGCTCATCATGGGAGTTTCGTGGGTGTAATATCAATCTTCCCCACGGCGGAAAAACTTCACGTGTGAATTTGCATATTGTAGGGGCACACCCGCGTGTGTGCCCGAAATAAAAACATCGCCGTTGTGGCTCTCCAGAGCCGCATGGCGAATGTGCGAATGCTCCCGCACCTGTCAGTTTCCCTGAGACATTTCATTTACGGAGGCTACAATGACTGCACAATGGAAGTACACTGTAGAAGTAAGGCATGATGGCCTACATAAACATAGGGTCCTTTCAGGTACTGATAAACGCATTCTGGAAGAGAAGGCAAGGGCTCAAATGGCGACTTGGGATGCAATGTGGGCAAAAAAAGTGATGAAGGAAGCTGTACGTGCCCAGACAGAAGCTAACCGGATAGCGAAGCAACAAGCAATTCAGAGAAAAAGGGAAGAAAAGGAGGAGAAAAAGGAAACCGCTCTCGCGCAAACCAATGAGGCTAAGCAAGCAATAGAGAATATCAAAATGATACTCCAAAAATCACTTGAATCTGATGATTTGATTGATTTTGAGTTGCTTAAAGATAATTCCGAGTTTAAAAAACCGACGCCGCAAAAAAATCTGCCGTCAAAACCACAAAAGGGCTACTTACCGTCCAAACCAGATCAATCACAAAGCCTGTATCAACCTAATTTAAATATATTTGATAAGATTTTTAAAAAGAGAGCTGCACGTAAGTTTGAAGAAGCAAAAGCAGCGCTAGAGTCTGCTATGATTAAATGGGAAAAGGAAAGAGAGGAAGTAGACTTGCGTAACAGCAAGATGGAGGAGGAGTATGTTGTTGCTTTGAAAGAGGCAGAAGAAAAATACACTGAAGAATTAGCAATGTGGGAGAAGGAAAAAGAGGCATTCCTATCGGAACAACAAGAGAAAAACGATGCAGTTGATAGGCGGAAGGAAGAATACTCTCATGGATCTTCAGATGCAGTGATTGAATTGTGTGAATTAGTATTGACTTTATCGGATTATCCGGAGAGTTTCCCTCAGGAGTTTGAGATTGACTACAATAGTGATACAAAAATTCTAGTCGTTGATTATTTGTTGCCGTCACCAGAAGCATTACCTAGAACAAAGGAAATAAAATACATACAATCAAGAGATGAGTTAAAAGAAGTAGAACTTCCGCAGGCTCAACGCAATAGACTCTATGACAATATGATCTATCAGATCGCCATCCGAACAATTCACGAAATCTACAGAGCTGATATAGCGCACACTTTGGAATCAATTGTTTTTAACGGATGGGTGAAGTTTATCAACAAAGGCACAGGACAAGAAGAAAGCGCATGTATTCTTTCTGTTCAAGCTACCAGATCAGAATTCGTACCAATTAATTTAGGCCTCGTGGATCCCAAGGAGTGTTTCAAGACTCTAAAAGGTGTTGGAAGTGCAAAATTGTATGGATTAAGCCCCATAGCGCCACTGATACAAATAGAACGTGAAGATAAGAGATTCATTTCATCCTATGCAGTTGCGCACAAACTCGATGATTCTGTAAATATTGCCGCTATGGACTGGGAGGATTTCAAACATTTGGTTCGTGAATTATTTGAGAAAGAGTTTACGCAAGGTGGCGGCGAAGTCAAAGTCACGCAAGCGAGTCATGATGGTGGAGTTGACGCAATTGCATTTGATCCTGATCCTATTCGTGGAGGGAAGTTAGTTATACAGGCCAAGCGTTATACCAATGTCGTAGGTGTTTCGGCCGTACGCGATCTTTTCGGAACGGTCATGAATGAAGGAGCCATAAAGGGAATTCTTATTACGACAGCCGAGTACGGTTCGGATGCCTACGAATTTGCTAAAGGTAAACCTTTGACCTTATTAACTGGAGGGAATCTCTTGCATCTATTGGCGAAACACGGATACAAAGCTAAGATTGACTTAAAAGAAGCGAAACAAATATTGGCCGATAAAAAAAGGGAACAGGAAAAATAAGAGCTCGATTTCCAATCGCCATTGCGGGTCCGGAGACCCACAACGGCGAACATACGTGGGCGGACACATGAGTCCGGCCGCATTTTTTTACCGGAAACAAAGTGCGAAAGGAGGCGTTTCTAATAGGGGAAGCCTGCGACCCGAAGAAAAGTCATAAAATGAGTAAAATACAGATATTTATGCTTGACAAACCGCATGGCAATTCGTATATTTATAAATTGTACTCGTCCGATGTTTCAGGAGCTAACGGCCTTAATTTTCAGGAGTTTAGATGGTGCCACAGGGTGGAGGATTCTGGGACCTTGTCCGGGTCGCAAGTCCCTTTGCACAGCTTATCTTAGCGATTTTGGCCGTGATGTCGCTGATTTCATGGGCGATTATTCTGGAAAAAGTGCTGCTCGTTCTCCGTACGAAGTCGGACAGCGAAGCCATTTCACGCTACCGGTGGCGGCAATTTGACCCGCGCGGTCTGTTTCAGATTGCAAGGCAATATGCCAATTCGCCGATGGCATGGGCTTATTTGCAAATCTACGCTCCGATGTTCGAACGCGGATCCACTGCTGGGCGTGATGCGGAGCTCGTGGGACGTGAATTCGGACGCATGGCGGCGCGGAAACTGTCCCGTGCCGAGCGGTTCATGCCTTTTTTAGCGACCTGTAGCGCGGCGGCTCCATTCTTGGGACTCTTGGGAACCGTCTGGGGAATTATCTCCGCTTTTCAGCGCATTGGTGTCTGGGGCGGAGCGAATATCGCTGTCGTAGCGCCCGGAATCGCGGAAGCGCTCGTGGCGACAGCCGTCGGTCTTGGGGCAGCGATTCCAGCGCTCGTGGCGTATAATCTCTTCTCGTCGTGGATACGAAAAGAAACCGGACGGGTCGAGGATTTTGGCGAGGATTTGATTTACGCTGTGGAACGATGGTCGAACCAGCAGCCGCAAGCCGAACCTACCGCGGGGCAGCACTATGAAAA
>CBDVDL010000233.1:0-3563 GCA_965372735.1 uncultured Alphaproteobacteria bacterium
GTCTCTAAATTGAAGTGAAGTTCCCGCGGATCCACCGAAATTTCTTGCTCTTTATAGTATGGAGGAACTTCACCGTTTATGAGCAGATAGAGACTTGTTAAACGCTGCTGCCCATCTAGAATAATCTGAATAGTCCCAATCTTGTCAGGAAGTTCATCGATATTCTTAAGTTCCGGCGGCTTCCCAGTCTTCCTTGGAATCCCAGATGGCCAATCCCACAAGCGCGCCGGAGCGTTCGTCCCTCAATTGATGCACCTGCCGCAAACCCTTCTGCTTCTTCATTACCTCGCCGAAACGCCGCATCGAATCGATGAGCAGCGCTTCTTTTTCCGGGTATGGTCGGTGGATGCCGATGGCTACGAACATGTTTGCTCTCCGATGGTGAGAACGGACATGGCAGGCCATGTCCCTACAATCCCGCACGCACATCGTTTCGCCATTGCGGGTCTGGAGACCAATAGTGTCTAAATGTTTCTTCTTGTTTCTGAGACAGTTAGAAATCGAATGGATCGGTTCCCTATAACAAATCGAGGGAACGGTTCCCGCCGCGCTATGGTGTTCGCGTGCCCGGTGAAGGGAGCAACAAGGGGCTGAAGCCACCTTGCCCCGCCGTTTCTCGTAGTGTGAATCAGCTAAATTTCAAATAACTAATTATTAAAGACAAACAGTGAGACACTACTGGTCTGGAGACCCACAACGGCGATGTTTTTTTTATACCGTAATCACGCTGTCTGATTCGGTCAGGTAGCCGACGATTTCCTGCATGTTGCTTCTGCGGCCAACGGCGATTTTATCGTCCAACTTGAAAAAACCGAGGCACGTACCGCAGCCGATAAGTTCGACTCCTGACGCGGCGAGTTCCTCCAGCTCATACAATACCGGCGAACCATGCGCTAACAGTTTCACGCCCGAGTTATAAAAAATGATTCGAGCCGGTTTCTTCTCCGCGATGAGCAGCTTTCGCAGGAAAGGCGCCATCAGTTTCTTGCCGAGTTCGTCGTTGCCTCGTCCAAGCGTCTCGCTATGAATCACAATCGTTTTCAAGGGAGATTACTTTCCTTCCGTCTTGCGGACTTTGCGGAAGAACGCGCTGAGTTTTTCCGACGCTTCGTCCGCTATCACGCCGGAAATCACCTCGCACCGGTGATTCAGGCGAGCATCTTCCAAAATGCGAAAAAGGGAGCCGGAAGCTCCCGCTTTGGGGTCCATCGCGCCGAAGACCACGACCGGAATCCTCGCCAGCACTATCGCGCCCGCGCACATCGCGCACGGTTCGAGCGTGACATACAGCACGCAGTCTTCGAGCCGACGGCTTCCGAGGCTGGCCGCCGCCGCCGAAATCGCAATCATCTCGGCGTGGGCGGTGGGATCCTGCAGTGTTTCGGTCTGATTGTGGCCTCGCCCGATAATAGAGAGGCCATGCACGACCACACAACCAATCGGCACCTCGCCGACGGCTTCGGCTTTTTCGGCTTCGGCGAGGGCTTCTCGCATCCAGCGTTCGTGGCTGCCGAAGAGAATTTCCGGTGGCGGGGTGCCGCTTTCCATGTACGCCCGAAGGGATTCGAACCCCCAACCTTCTGGTCCGTAGCCAGACGCTCTATCCAGTTGAGCTACGGGCGCATTTTTACAATCTCTAAATATACAAGAATTTCTCGTGATAGTCAAGCGTTTCTTTTCACTCATAAGTCTTTTATAATTATTAATTTATACACACGTCCTTGCTGTTGCGGTTTCCATCGCACGTTTTGAATCCCTGTTGACAATACGGAAATAAATACTATATTTTTAAGATTATAGTGAAAACGATTATGAGGAGACCCATGCGTAAATCATTATTGTGCCTTTTCGCTCTGCTAACGATGACGTTCATAGCGCACGCCGAGCAGCTCCAGAGTTCGGCTGGTGCCGACAGCGTACAACCCGGAAGCACGGCTACCGTTCAGTCGCTGGCGCAACCGGACAGTCAGATGACCGAAACCCACGGCGGGACAGGTGCCGAGATACAGATGGAACCGGTAGAAAAGAAGCCGCTGGGTTTAGCCGATTTCCTGTTCACCTGGAAATATCTCGCATTTCTGATTCTGATGATAATCGGTTTGGTGCTGGTGCTCACTCGCAAGGTGAATCTCTGGATTCGAATCGGCATGATGGTAGTCGCGTTTGTGCTGTTTGGGTTGGATTATATTTTCCCGCTGCATCCCAGCCCGATGTGCGGTTTGACGAAATTCTTCATGTTCAAATTCACGTGGGGCAAATTCTTCCCGGCGTTCACCGCGGTTGTGTTGGCGATGTTCATCCCGAGTCTCATCGGAAGAAAGCTTTTCTGCGGCTGGGTTTGCCCGTTAGGAGCGCTTCAGGATTTAGTCAATAAGATTCCTTTTAAATTCCGCTGGAAACAGTTCAATTTCACTGCTTTCAATTCAGTTCGGATATCGCTCTTAGTAATGTTTGTCCTGACGTTCTTTATGGCGCAAGAGCAATTTCGAATGCTCGCCGAAAGGGTGGACGCTGATTTTTCTGGCCGCATGTGGACCGCGTTTTCGGCGTACAGTCTCTATGATTCGGTCAATTTCTTCGAGCTTTTGCACTGGCATATCGACACGCTTTTTGTTATCATGTTTTCGGTTTTGATTATCTCGAGCCTGATTTTGTACCGGCCGTTCTGCTATCTTATTTGTCCGATTGGTGCGCTCACGTGGCTCTTTGAAATAATCGCGCCGGGAAGAGTTCGCGTTGATCATAAAGCTTGCACGAAATGTTTGGAATGCGTCGATGCCAGTCCCTGTCCGACCATCGCGAAACTCGTTGATGAGAAAACGAAATTCGCGCCCGACTGCACGTCCTGCGGCGAATGTCTGAATACCTGCAAGGAGAACGCGATTAAATTCAGTTTCAAGCGCTAAGGATTTCGTGAATATTTGACATGAAAAACGTCGTTGTTATTGGAGCAGGTCCCGCGGGAATCGCAACCGCGATTCAATTGAAGCGTCACAATATTGAACCGGTGTTATTTGAGCAGAATGACATCGGCGGTCTCTTACGGAATGCGAATCTTATCGAGAATTACCCCGGTTTTCCTGAAGGCATTATCGGCTCGGCTCTCGCAACACTTTTCAAACAGCAATTGGAAAACGCCGGGGTTGCTGTTCATAATGAGAAAGTTCTGGAGTTGGAATTTCAGGGGGAAGAATTCTTCGTAAAGACGGAACGCCGAACAGTACAATCATCCGTCGCCGTCATCGCCACGGGAACCATACCAAAAACAACGTTACACGTTATTCCGGAAAACATAAAACCTCGAATCTTATACGAAGTTTATCCGATACTCGGCTCGAGGAACAAGAAGATTGCGATTATTGGAGCTGGTGACGCTGCTTTCGATTATGCGCTTTCGCTCTCCGCTGAAAACGAAGTTATCATTTTAAATAGGGGAGTGAGCACGAAGTGTCTGCCGTTGCTTCGGGAACGATGCGAAGCGATAAAAAGTGTTTCTTATATGGACAATCTCGATGTACGGGGAATCAAAGATAACGGCGAGGGTATTTTATTGGAGTGCGCGA
>CBDVDL010000234.1:0-3558 GCA_965372735.1 uncultured Alphaproteobacteria bacterium
CCGACCCATGTCCTCCTACGGGCTGGCTCCGCCTGCCTGAGCGCGCAGAACAAATCGCTTTGATAAAAAATATAAAAGGAAAATCAACCATGGAAAAACTTCAGATTCCCGTTATCGTCTCCGCCGCGCGCACTCCCATCGGCTCGTTCGGCGGCAGTCTAAAAAGGGTTCCCGCTGTGGAACTTGGAGCCGTCGCGATTCGTGCCGCTCTCGAGCGCGCAAACGTTGCTCCTAAAGATGTGGAAGAAACGATTTTGGGCATGGTGCTGCAGGCCGGTGTCGGTCAGGCTCCGGCGCGGCAAGCGGCTATCCGTGCAGGCATCCCAGCGTCTCAATCCGCGATGACCATCAACAAAGTCTGTTCATCCGGTCTGAAATCCGTCATGCTCGGAGCGGGATTGATTCAGCTGGGAGAACATCGCGTCATTATCGCCGGTGGAATGGAAAACATGAACCAGACTCCGTACTATCTGCCCAAAGCTCGAGAAGGTTATCGTCTGGGGAATGGCAAAGTCGTGGACGGCATGGTTAATGACGGACTCTGGGATCCCTATGGCGATTGTCATATGGGAAACTGCGCCGAATTGTGCGCGAAAGAGAAAAAGGTTTCGCGCGAAGAACAGGATACGTTCGCTGCCGAATCATACTCCCGCGCTCAAAATGCCATCAAGGAAGGCAAATTCAAAACCGAAATCGCACCAGTGACAATTAAAGGCCGCAAGGGAGATACTGTTGTCAGTGACGACGAAGAACCCGGACGCGTTCGGGTCGATAAAATTCCAGGTTTGCGTCCTGCCTTCGATAAAAGCGGAACGGTCACTGCTGCCAATGCGTCTTCAATCAACGACGGCGGCGCGGCGGTTGTGTTGATGTCGCAGGAAGAAGCCGATAAGCGCGGCGCAAAACCGCTGGCGCGTATTGTCGGCTGGGCAACGCACAGTCAGGAGCCTGAATGGTTCACAACCGCTCCAACCGGCGCTGTCGAGAAGCTTCTGAAAAAGACCGGATGGAAAATCGGCGACGTGGATTTCTTTGAACTCAATGAAGCTTTCGCCGTCGTTTCCGTTGTGAATAATCGCATGCTCGGTTTGGACGGAAAGAACGTCAACATCTGGGGCGGAGCGGTCGCGCTGGGACATCCCATCGGAGCGTCCGGCTGCCGCATTCTTGTGACGCTGCTTCATGTGTTGAAGGAGAACGGCGCTCGCCGCGGCATCGCCATCCTTTGCAACGGCGGCGGAGAAGCTACCGCCCTCGCCGTCGAAATGGTTTAATTCTATATCACGCCGTGGTGGGAGAGAAATAACGTTGTGAGTGGGTATCATGCAAAGTCGATCCTTCATAGTCGATATCATTGGCGCAGATGAAGACCGTCAGGCACTACGACTAAGATCACTGTTCAAGTTTCTTCAGTCAGTTGAGGATATCCTCCATGCGATTGATCAGGACTTGACTGATAGTGACAGGCCATCGGTGTACTATCAAGTAGTGAAAATGTCTCAATCAAGTCCAGCAACACTGGAAATTGAGGCGATGCCCCTAGGTGATTTTTCAGATATTACAAGCCAAGTCTTAGACCAATTCTTTTTCGGTTTGCATCGTCCAGAATTCTTGAGCCCTATAAGGCGATAGGTTTAAAGCCCGCATACAATTTCAAGCGGATTGGCTTTCGACGAAACGGCACGTCTATCGAGGTGACTCGCGACCTCACACAGGACGTGGATGAAGTTCTTGGTCCGGTTCTGGTTGAAGGTGGTTCTTTAACGGGTAAACTCGAAGCTATTAATATACATCGTAAAAAGCGCTTCACGATCTATCCGACAGTTGGACCAAGAAGTGTATCCTGCAAGTTTGAAGAGACGATCCTCACAACTGCTGTTTCGGCCTTCGGTAAATACGTTGCAGTGCATGGCGAACTTAAATACAGAAAGCGAGACAGATTTCCTCATGAAATTGATGCCCGTGAAATAGAAATCTACCCTTCCCCAAACGATCTTCCATCTCTGTTTGACATGCGAGGTATGCTTGAAGGTGTGCAATTGCCCGGAAAGTCAGAAGACATAGTGAGGCATCTCCGTGAAAAAGCATAAGTTGCCTCTCTACCACTGGGACACTAGCATATTTATCACGTGGTTAATTAACGAGCCCCGCGACCCAGAAGAAATGGCTGGCGTTGCAGGCATAGCTACTGAGATACATAGAGGTCATGCCAAGTTAATTACTTGTGAAACAACTTTCACCGAAGTATTGGAAATATTTGGCGACCTAAATCTGCAACAAAAAATGGAGCAGCTCTTTAAGAGGCCAAATGTGGTTCGAGTGAGCATTGACAGCCGTGTTTCTGAATTAGCAGGTAGGATTAGATATTTCTATCAGAACCATTCAGATCCAAAGGAGAAACGAAAAATAAAGACACCGGATTCACAGCATCTGGCGTCAGCAATCCTGTATAAAGTATCTGAGCTACACACATTCGATTCCCGTTTAATTGGATTGAATGGTGATGTTTTAGGTCACAACCTGACGATTTGTAAGCCGAATGCAAATCAATTTGCGCTGAACCTATAAAGCAATCTTTTAACAAAAAATAAAGCAAATCTCAAAAAGAGGATACCGATGAATATCAAAACCATCGCCGTTATTGGAGGCGGCACTATGGGGAGCGGGATTGCCCACGTGGCATCCCTGTCCGGTTTTAATGTGATAGCCGTGGAAGTCTCCGATGAGTTTCTCAAAAAAGCGCAGGCTGTTATCGAGAAAAACATGGCTCGCCAAGTCAAGAAGGAGAAGATTTCACAGGCGGATTGCGAGGCCGCCTTGAATCGTATCACCGGAACGACGAAGCTTGAGGATGTGGCGAAAGCCGATCTTGTCGTGGAAGCGATTATCGAAAGCCCCGCCGCGAAAGCCGACCTGTTCGAAAAACTTGACGCGCTCTGTCCGCCGCAGGTGATTCTCGCGACGAACACCTCGACCATTTCCGTCACCGAAATCGCCGCGCACACCAAGCGTCCCGACAAAGTTATCGGAATGCATTTCATGAATCCCGTTGCGATGATGAAACTTATCGAAGTCATTCGCGCTCTGGCGACGTCCGACGAAACGCACGCGACGGTGGTCGAACTGGCTCAGAAGCTTGGGAAAACTCCGATTACCGTCAATGACTTCCCAGGATTCATCGCGAACCGAATCCTCATGCCGATGATTAACGAAGCGGTTTATTGTCTGATGGAAAGCGTGGCGGATGCCGAAGCGATTGACGGTGTGATGAAGCTTGGGATGAACCATCCGATGGGCCCGCTGGCGTTGGCGGATCTAATCGGACTCGATGTATGTCTGGCGATTATGAAAGTGCTGCACGACGGTTTGGGCGATTCGAAATACCGCCCCTGTCCGCTGCTGCGCAAGTATGTCGCCGCCGGTTTCCTCGGTCGTAAATCCGGCCGCGGCTTCTACGATTACAGCAAGTAAGCATATCGAGAAATCACGTTGCGGTGTTGGCTGCTTGCAGCCGACCCTTAGATTTCGCCGCGAATGGGTGCGCCCTCACCCTTCGCG
>CBDVDL010000235.1:0-3550 GCA_965372735.1 uncultured Alphaproteobacteria bacterium
TGCGGGATGTCTTCATAGGGAATCGTTACGGATGTATCGACATCATCCGCCAATCCTCCCAGTCCGCTGCCGAGGATGATACCGACCGAAGGCGCGGTTTTTATTTTCGAGCGAAGAAACTCGCTGGTCTGTTTAATCTTGTCGAGGAGATTCATCATGTTTTGGTTCCGATAATGGGGTTTCTTTTTCGAGCATATCAATCAGTTCCTGCTGGGAACTCAAGAGAAAGCGCAGCCGTTTGATGTAGGCGTCGCGCTGCACGGTGAGCCGCCGGAGTTCTTCACGGATTTCGTGCACATTGCGTTGCGCTTCATGCATGATTTGTTCCGCTTCCGCACGGGCTTCTCGCAGCAGTAAATCGTGTTCGCGTTCGGTGCTGGTACGCGCTTCTTCGAGGGTTCTTTGCGCGGTCAGCAAACTTTCACGCAGGGATTTCTCCATCTGCTCATAACTTTCGAGCTGTGTCTTCGCCTTAAGATGCTCCTGCGCGAGCCGCTTGTTTTCAGTTTCGAGTTCGGCCAATTCGTCCGATACTTTTTCCAAAAACGCGCGCACTTCCGCCGTGTCGTAGCCGCGCATGGATTTGGAGAATTCCTGTTTGGAAATGTCTAAAGGGGAAAGCCTCACAATTTGCTCCTTGCCCCGAAAAGGGCGGTTCCCAGCCGGATTTCCGTCGCACCTTCCGCGATGGCGATTTCGAAATCACCGCTCATACCCATCGAGAGGATGTCCACGCTAAATCCGCCGGAATTCAGGTCATCGAAAAGTTTTTTAAGTGTGCGAAAAGCACCCGCGATACGAGAGGTGTCGCTGGTCAAGGGGCCGATAGTCATTAGACCTCTCAAGCGCAGATTCGGTTGTTCGGCACTTCGGGCGGCCAGCTCCAAGGCGGCTTCCGGCTCCACGCCGAATTTCTGCAACTCGCCGGAGGTATTGACTTCGATAAGAACGTCTGTTGTGCGCTCGAGTTCGCCGGAGATGCGAGAAAGCGCCTCGACTAAGTGAACACTGTCCACAGCGTCAATCCGGTCGAAAAGCTGCAACGCTTTGCGGACTTTATTGCGCTGAAGGTGCCCGACCAGATGAAGTATTTCAGGGCTTTCTGACCCAAGAGGGCGCTGATGTTGCCATTTTTCAAGAGCTTCCTGAATGCGGTTCTCGCCGAAATGGCGCAGTCCCGCGGCATATGCTTTGCGGGCACTACTTAGTGGGTGGGTCTTCGTGATAGTGACCAGAGTGATGGAAGCGTTGTCGCGCCCGGCTTTTGCCGCGGCAGCGTTGATTCGCTCTTGGATTTGTTCGAGCCGCATGGCAAACGGCTGTTCATTGAGATTTTTCATGGCATATTTTTTACGAACTTAAAATATACAGTCTTTTACCGAGAATCGCAAGCAGGTGGGTAGAATTGCGTGGGGTGTAGGGGCGTTCCCGTCTGTGTCGCCTGATGGTTGCGGGCAGACACGTGGGTCAGCCCCTACGCGGATGGAATTTACCTCGGCGAGAGGAGGGTTTTCGGGCGTACAAGGGTTTCATCCCTGTTAGGTCTGAGCGCAAATGCCGGACATCCGGGATTCAGGGAGAGAAATGCCTCTTTTTTTAGTTGATTTACTGGAAAAATATGAGTATCTTGCCAAGGAAAAGCGTAAAGAGTAAGAAAATACGGTTCCCGGCCGATCTTTTCGGAGATTTCGGGAAGCAGAGAGGAGAGTTTATCGTTTGATAAATCATCGTCAAACGCTTAATAAAAAGGCTCTTACGAGATTTGGCGCCTTTGGTATCGCCGTGCTCTGTTCAGCGGTGGTGTTTATCGGTTGTACCGCCGGGAGGGCTATCCGGCCGGTACCGACAACATCCAAACCCGAATCGACGAAATCCGTCCAAACGAGCATGTCATCCGTTTCCAGTATTTCGCTGGATATCAGCGAGCGCGCGAAATGGTCGCGAGCGCGCAAATGCTACAAACGCGCGCTCAAAGAAGAAAAAGCCGCCAACACGGACAGCGCGGCGTTCTACTACGATATCAGTTTGCAATATTTCAACGCGATTGATTTAGGCGCGATTGATGTTTCGATGAAGCATGTCCTGGCGGTTCAGCGACGAGTTCAGGAAAGCTATGACAATTTCTTGGCGGGACTGGCGGAATTGCCCGCCATCACTGGAGCGCATGCCGTTTTGACCGAAATCGCTCCCCCGCCTGAAATCCCGCCGGAAACGACCGATGTAATTGCAGAAGAACCCGAACTGTCACCTGAGGAGGTGCGCGACACCTCCGTTGTGATTGCTTCGCACATCCAGCCGGTATCGATGCTGCCTCCGGTGCCGATTTCCCACAATAAAAGCGTGAAGCAGGCGATTAAATTCTATCAGGGGCGCGGGCGAAAAGTCATGCTTGCTTGGATGGCTCGCACCGCAGAGGTTTTCCCGCGCATTTGGCCTATTCTGCGGGAAGAAGGGATTCCTGAAGAAATCATCTATCTGGCGATGGTCGAATCGGGATTGAAATACAAAGCTTATTCACGTTCGAGAGCGTCAGGATTATGGCAATTCATCGCGTCCACCGGCCGTATTTACGGATTGCACATTGACCGGCTTTACGATGAGCGGCGCCATGTGGAAAAAGAAACGGTTGCCGCATGCCGCTACTTACGCAAGCTCCATGGTGATTTCGGAGACTGGTATCTGGCGATGGCCGCATACAACTGCGGCGAGGGACGGGTTGCACGTCATATTAAACGGTATGGAACGAGGAACTTCTGGAAACTTCGCCGTCTCCCCCGGCAGACGCGCAATTATGTGCCGAGTTATTTAGCCACAAGGATTATTTGCGAGAATCCGGAGAAATACGGGTTCCCGCCGTTGCCGAAGGAAGTACCGTGGGATTGCCGGACGGTCTATGTGAATGGCGCGTACAAGCTCGAAGACATCGCGAAAGCCGCGAACGCACCCCTGAAAGAAGTGATTCGTATCAATCCGGAGTTCATGCATGGGGCGACGTATTCTCCGCATGATTCGGTCATGGTGCGGCTGCCGTCGCATGCGAAGGGGGATGTCAGCGCAGGGCTGGCGGCGATACCCAAAGCCAAATTGCCGGATGTGATTCAACACCGGGTTCGGCGCGGTGAAACGCTTTCGCATATCGCGCAGAAGTATCGTTCGACGGTACGCGAAATTTTATCCATGCCGCAGAACGCGCGCGTGAAACCCCGGCGCATGAAACCGGGACAAACGATTTATGTGCCGATTTCGCCGCTGCACCTTGCGTCGAAAATGCGCCCGAAGACGACTAAGACATCCAAATCGGCGCCGGACAGCCGGATTACCTATACCGTTCAAAGGGGACAGACACTGGGAGGAATCTCGCGCATCTTAGGGGTGTCGGTTCATAAGCTGTGTTCTTGGAATAATATCCGCAATCGCAATCAGATTTATCCGGGGCAGAAGCTTGTGGTGCGTGTGCCGTCTGACAAGATAAAATCGGGGGGAAAGACTCCCAATTACCATACCGTTCGCCGCGGCGACACTGTTTGGGACATCGCGAATCGCTACGGCC
>CBDVDL010000236.1:0-3527 GCA_965372735.1 uncultured Alphaproteobacteria bacterium
AGTCGCGTGCCAAACGCCGCCCGGCGCAGGTTCGCTATCCATCCCCGAATCGTCAACAGACTCTCTTGCGCACCCATAATCTATATCCTTTCCACCCCTGTGAAATCACTCAACACTCCCGCGGTGTTGTCCACCAGTACTGGTGGATTGCAGCCGACCCACAACCCACCAAGCCGGGCACGCGAGACGCATGCCGCGGCGATCTATTCCTCATAGTAAATTCTGCGTCCCATTAGATCGCCATTAACGACTCTCAATGATTCGATCTTGCAAATCCTGCCGCAATAGTAATCATGTTCCCGTCTTCGTATCTCGGGCACAATGCTCTCATAATGCTTATAAGCAGTAATAAGTATTAACTCCTTATCGGGATTTTCCTGAGTTATATTTATGCTCCTCACAAACAATTCTTGAGTGGGGGGCTTTACATATTCGCGATTCTGTACTCTATATGCATATGATAACAAAATGCCAGCATAGAGACTCTCCATATGCTCAGCTTGAAAGTAGTTCTGAATGGTATCTAATTTCGCAACATAGTTTGTGCCTTCAACCTCGACGATAATCCTTGGACCATTATTAGCACATAGAATAGCATCACAATAACCGGTATCTCGGCCACCCCAAGATGGCGCTGCCTCGAGAGTCCAATGATGTTCGCTAATGTTGTTCCACCAAGCCACTAACAGGCCGATGAGAGAAGCATGGGCATTCCCATATGTCTTTATAGCAGCCTGCCAATTAACCTTTGATAATTCTTCGAGGATGTTCATTCACTGCCTCTTATACACGTCTTTTTCCCAAGTTTAATTATTGAAATTTACTTCAACAGCACCATCTTCCTCGTCTGTACGAAATCCCCCGCTTCCATCTGACAGAAATAAATCCCCGATGGCAAGCCTGTCGCATCCCATGAAACCGTATGAGAACCCGCCGGAATCCGCTCGTGAATTAGTGTCGTTACTTCCCGACCCAAAAGATTAAAAACCTTCACGGAAACATGCGCCGTCTGCTTCACATCATACCGAATCGTTGTCGTCGGATTAAATGGATTCGGATAGTTCGCATGGAGAACATAACTCACCGGCGGCAACAGCACCGTTCCATCGGCATCGAGCTGGTCAAAATAAAACGCTCCGATATCAGCGATGGTTGTGTCCGGGTCATACGATATATCCGGGTCTCCCGCGTCGATACAGGGCGAACCCAGTGCGAGATGATAGTCTCCGGCGAATGCCGGATTCAGGAAAATGTTAAAATACGAATCGCACGGGTCTCCGTTCGCATTCGTGGTCGAAATATTTCCGATACCGGGCGGCCCTTGAGACGGGTCTTGATTATGATACGAAATCTCGCCGCCGATGTTGCCGAAGATATCGCAATACTCGATTTGGCTGCCGCTGCAATCCTGATAAAAATAGAGCCCTGTGCCTTCCGTAAAGGCGATAATTGTACTGTTCAACACCGGTGAAGCATGCCGACAACTGACGCCGCCGCCGAAACTTGCCGAATCACCGACTATCGTACACCGCGTAATCATCGGCGATGAATTCTCTCCGCAATAAATTCCACCGCCGAAATCCGCCGAGTTATCACGGATGACGCAAGATGTAATTGTCGGCGACGCTCCATCACCGCAATAGATTGCGCCGCCCAATTCCGCTGTATTTCCGAAGAACGTGCAATGCGAAATCGTCGGTGAAGAATCCCATTCGATGCCGATTCCGCCCCCGAAGCGCGCTGTGTTGTCTCGGAAAGTACAATTTGTTATCGTGGGAGAAGCCCCGATGCTCTGTATTCCCCCTCCGCCAAGATTCGGACGGCTTCCGTATTGAATATCGCAATACGCTAAGGTGCAGCCGGAACTCCCTACACCATTGAAACGGATATTTCCCCAATAGTCGGGATTCAACAAAGGCAGCGTGGTGAAAAGAATAGAATCTTGAGGAGTCCCCTGCGCCAGAAGCGTGCCTTCGATTTCAAACGAATAAAGCCCGGCAAAACGGAAGGCCGTCCCCGGAACCAGATACAATGTATCCCCAAAATCTACGGATATGTCGTCAAAGACAATGTATCCGCCGGGACCGAGAGTATCGCTTAAAGCTCCCGAAATAGGCCTCCCAAAGAGCAGCGTTACCGGCGGCATTGTCGTATCCGCGAATAGTATCAAGTAATCAATTTGAACGTGCAGATAACCGGCGCGGCTGTACACCACGTCATAGATACCCGGAACAATATCAATACTGAAATAGCCGGACGGAAGCGTTTCTGTCGAATCAGTTACCGCCGATGGCGTGATTTCGAGAAACTTCACCGTGGATCCGGAATGATCGCTTGCTCCTTCAAGGTAGCAATAACCATCAATCAGAATCGCAAGGCTCGCTTGCGCGAAGACAAAAACGACAATAATTATACAGAGGTATCTCATGGTATCAGCAGGCTATTTCACCAGCGCCAATTTCCGTATCTGCGAAAATCCCGGCGCTTCCATATGGCACAGATAAATCCCTGAAGAAAAATCAGCGGCATCCCAAATTGCCCTGTAGAAACCGGGCTGGATTGTGCCGCGAACCAATATGGCAACTTCCCGGCCTAAGAGATTATAAATTTTCAGTGAGACAAATCCTGTTTCCTTCACATCATATCGAATCACCGTCGTCGGATTGAACGGATTCGGATAATTCTGATGAAGCGCAAACTCCTCCGGAACAGGCTCGACAATCGGAGGAGAAAACATAAACCGCGGCGTGCTTTCAATTATCGTATCGGGACGATGTGTATGAGCTTCCACCCACCACTGCGTGGATAAGCCTTGTGCCAACTCCAGCGCGCCCACATCCACGATAAAACATGTATCCAAACCCACAATGAAGCTTAGAGATGTGTCAAGCGTCGCCAAGCGCAGCGTATAATCAACCGTATCCCACGGGTCCGGATCCCGAGCCGCATCCCAGCAGAAATCGATTCCGCCGAAGGGAAGCACCAAACCATCCTCGGGCTCAACAAGCGCAAAGCTGCCCGGCGGCTCAGGAGGATACGTATGTAACATCAGCGTATCGCTGGCCCATGTTCCCGGCGTTCCGATATCCGACGCATGAACCGTCCAGTAATAGGTGTAAGATTCAGGCAGACCGGGCGGGCGAAAAAGTGGGGGTGCAAGTCCGGAAACAACTTCCAAAGCGGTGGAAAAACCCTCCAGCGTATCTACCCACACTTCATAGCGGACGGTATCATTCGCATTCGTATCGATTGCCGCTTCCCAAGTCAGCACTGTATTCTCGGTGAGATACGTTCCCCACGGAGGAGAAAGAAGAAGAAATGCCGATGGCGGCCGAGACCCTTGATCAATCGAAAAAGTTCCCATATCGATAATCGTGCCGTCATAGTCGTACGGCAGGCGTGGGTCTCCCGCATCAACACATGGAGAACTCGGCTGAAGATGATAAATCCTCGCTGTTGTGTCAACAAACATCGGGTCATCGGAGATGTTAAGATAAGTGTCGCAAGAGTCGCCGTTTATGTTCGTC
>CBDVDL010000237.1:0-3504 GCA_965372735.1 uncultured Alphaproteobacteria bacterium
CGCGCCCGCGTACCTATCTCACAGGTTCCTGCGGGTATGGAACGCCCGGTATGCAAGCTTCTTATAGAGTTCTCTATGAATGCTTGGTCAGGTCAACCATCCAGGCTTTCGATGCACTTTCAAGCATCTTCTCAATGCCTTCTCCGTGGTATTGCCGAAAATTGCTTGCTTCGTCCAAAGGCAGGATCGTGCGCACTGGGCCAACCTTTTTGGCATCAGTCAATATCGCCGTCGTTAGAAGCATACGATTTCCATCTTCCGTGGTGACCCACTTTTGCTCGAATTCCATTTTTTCTCCTGAAAGGGCGATTAATAATCCATTCCGCCCATGCCACCCATTCCGCCCATGCCGCCGCCGGGCATCGCAGGCGCTTTTTCCTTTTCTTTCTTCTCATAGACGGTTGCGTCGGTCATCAGCATAAGACTGCCGACCGATGAAGCGTTTTCGAGTGCAATGCGAACGACCTTCGTCGGATCCATCACGCCCGCAGCGAGGAGGTCGCCGTAAACTTCGGCCTGAGCGTCAAATCCGTACGGATAAATCTTTTCTTCGCGTACCTTGTTGACCACAACCGAGCCTTCAAAACCGGCGTTCTCGGCGATGAGACGCAGCGGTTCTTCCAAAGCGCGGAAGATAATCTTCGCGCCGATGGCTTCGTCACCTTCGAGTTTCAGAGCGCTTACCGCATCCTGAGCGCGCAACAGAGCCACGCCGCCGCCGGGAACGATGCCTTCTTCGACAGCCGCGCGTGTTGCATGCAGTGCATCCTCGACGCGAGCTTTCTTCTCTTTCATTTCAACTTCGGTCGCGGCGCCGATTTGCAAAACGGCCACGCCGCCGGCGAGCTTCGCCAGACGTTCCTGCAGCTTCTCCCGGTCATAGTCGGACGTCGTCGATTCAATCTGCTTCTTGATTTGCGAGATGCGTCCTTTGATATCTTCAGTCTTACCGCTGCCTTCAACGATGGTCGTATTGTCTTTGTCGATGACGATTTTCTTGGCCGTACCAAGGTCAGCGACAACGGCGTTTTCAAGCTTGAAACCGGCGTCTTCGGAAATTACTCGACCGCCAGTCAAAACAGCGATATCTTCAAGCATCGCCTTGCGACGGTCGCCGAAACCCGGAGCCTTAACCGCTGCGACTTTCAACGTGCCGCGCAGTTTGTTCACGACGAGCGTCGCGAGCGCTTCCCCTTCGACATCTTCAGAAATAATCAACAGTCCCTTGCCCATTTGAGCGGTTTTTTCGAGGACAGGCAGGAGGTCTTTCATCACGGAAATCTTCTTATCATAGATAAGAATCATCGGATCTTCGAGTTCGGTCTCCATATCGTCAGGATTGGTGACGAAATACGGCGACAGATAACCGCGGTCGAACTGCATCCCTTCGACGATATCGAGGGTCGTATCGGTTCCTTTGGCTTCTTCGACGGTGATGACGCCGTCCTTGCCGACTTTGTCCATCGCATCGGCGATGAGGCTGCCGATTTCGCTGTCATTGTTGGCGCTGATCGTGCCGATGGCTGCGATTTCTTTCTTTTCCTTGACATCTTTTGAGTTTTTCTTCAGCTCCTCAATCACGCGGCGCACGGCTTTTTCGATACCGCGCTTGAGGTCCATCGGGTTCGCTCCGGCGGTGACGTTGCGCAATCCTTCGCGGATAATCGCCTGAGCCAATACGGTTGCGGTGGTGGTGCCATCGCCCGCAACATCGGACGTCTTGGAGGCGACTTCGCGCACCATCTGCGCACCCATATTCTCGACAGCGTCTTCGAGTTCGATTTCTTTTGCAACGGTAACGCCGTCTTTCGTAATCGTGGGCGCTCCCCATTTCTTTTCGATGACGACATTACGTCCCTTAGGCCCGAGGGTTACTTTGACCGCATCGGCTAACTTGTCCACGCCCTTCTTGAGAGCGTTACGCGCCTCTGAATCAAAGGCGATCAATTTGGTTGCCATACTTTTGTTCCTTTCGAAAAGCTTTATACCTATTTTGATAATTCAAGAAGATCAATTGCTGGAGCTGGTGGGGGGAAAAACTGCTCTCCCCCACCCCGCCGTTTGCTCGCTGGACTAGTGCTTAGTTGGATCTACCAACACATACTTTTGTCCAGACTCTGGAGTTGGAGGAAATGGCTTGTTCTTTACAACAGTCACTTCCTTCTTCGTCCCCGTGTTTTTGTACTGGCCAGATTTTGGACAGGTTTCACCGGGGGAATACGTCTTTGCCATATTCATCTCCTTAAGTAACTCTATCACCTTTTACTGGCTGGTGATTTGGCCAAATCACTAGGATCTACTCTTGGGCGGCTACAGGCAAACCTACACCGCTCCAATCCTTTAAGGAGTGGCACCAATTGTTGTTTATTTTCCGCTATCTTCAAATCGTCCATGGATGAGATTTAGGATTCTTGCAATGTAGGATTGTGCTGTGATGTGTTCTTCTAAGATTCCATCCAGAGTCCGCTCTGTCCGTTGAACAGCGCGATTTAAATCTCTGCTGATGCCTTTCATTTGTACTATTCCCTGTCGGGCAGATTGAATAGCAACGAGAAAACCGGAGATTGTTTTCTGCAAATCCTCCATTTGTGTTATAAAGGCTTTCGCGCCCTCATAATCCTCATCGGTTTCAATACGAATTCTCGACCAAAGATCCGTAGTGTTATCAACAAAGCGTTCCCATGAACTATTAAACTCTGGCAGCATATCTTCCACTATTTGCGCATACTGTATCATATCAGATGCTGTGGCCATTGCGATTCTATGAACCTTTAGCGAGCTACCAGGTGTGCCTTGACCTTTGACCGATTCAACCTCGGCGGTACGTGCTTCCATCCTCTGGACAAGTTCTCTATTCGCTTCGTTAGTCTTAACCATGAGCTCAGTGATTTCTTTAGCAGAACTCTCGACCTCAACCATAAAATCGAGCAATTCACCTTCCTCTTGTTTCGCCGGTTCCACAAGTTTTGCCTCTTCAGGAGTCACACTTGGCTTTACTTCTTGTCCCACGTCACCGCGGGCGACCGTTTGACTAGCGATTTGCACGAAGTCGCTTACAGGATTTCCAAAAGTGATTGATTTCTCCTTCAGCTTCTCAGCAATTTCACGTAAGCGATCCTTAAGTTCTACGACTTTGTCGTAGCTCGTTGAATAGTGAACTACTCTATAAGAACGAAGATCAAAAGGGAGATTTTCTACAGACTGAGTGAGCACTACTGTGGGTTTACGTAATCCGTGGGCAATCCCCAACTCATACATGACATTTGGATTTAGAGATGTAAGCTCTGCAACGATTAGGTCAGCACGATGAATACCTTGCACGATTTCTTTCATAATGTTCTGCTGATCCAGAACACTATCAGCCCTATGCACGGTGAAGCCCTCGTCCTCAAACGAAGGAGCAACGAGATCCTTGAAAATACCATTGAACTCTCGGTCAAAGGGCATTATAACAAAGGCAATACGCTTGCTTTCATCCTCATTAGAATGTTGAAAATAAACTAA
>CBDVDL010000238.1:0-3473 GCA_965372735.1 uncultured Alphaproteobacteria bacterium
GAACTGGAAGAATGTCGATGTTAAATCCGGAGATACATCCCCGGAAGCACTCGCGAAACTGAAACAGCTCATTTCCATTATGGACCGCCGCGGAAATGAACCACTGAGTATCGAAGTTGCAGAGGGGCAGGTGGACTGGTTTCACTATGGCGATTCAGCAGTCATCAGGCAGTTGCGCTGGCTCCCGTGGATCGAAATTGTCGCGGCAGCGCTCTTTATCATTGTCGGATATACAGGATTCCGAAATATTCAGCGCAGCGAAGAGCGGATGGTCTGGGTGGGACTCGCCAAAGAAACGGCGCATCAGCTTGGCACTCCGCTGACCTCAATGCTCGGATGGCTTGAATTGCTGCGAGGTGAAGGAGTCCAGTCGCGTGCACTGGGGGAAATGACGCGTGATATTCGTCGGTTGGAAAAAGTAACGGCGCGCTTTTCTCAAATTGGTTCTGCGGAAGTCCTGACCCCTCATTCAATCGAGAAGGTCGTTAAGGAGACCATAGATTATTTCCGATCGCGCCTTCCGAAAACAGGATTTCCGATTGAAATTGTCGAAAGAGTGAATTGTGACGTTCCCGTTCCGCTCAACCGCGAACTCTTTGGCTGGGTGCTCGAAAATCTTATCAAGAATAGTCTGGACTCGCTCGATGAGGTGAATGGGAAAATATCGATACACTGTTTTTGCCGGGGGCCCAAGGTCATTATCGATGTTACGGATAATGGCAGGGGAATTGAACCTCGAAATCGAAAACATATTTTCCGACCGGGTTTCTCAACAAAAAAACGAGGCTGGGGATTGGGATTGTCTCTGGCGAGACGCATTATCGAAGAAAATCATGTCGGACGCCTTATCCTGAAGGAATCCACGCCCGGGCAGGGAACTACCATGCGAATTGTTTTGAAGGTTTCTCTTGATGTCACGTAGGTCGAAATCTGGTTGGCTGCCTGTTTCCCGGCTCGCGCTGCTGTTGGTTTTAGGTGTGCTGCTTCTTTTTTTAGAAGCGCTTGCCTACTTCTATATAGGAGAACCGCCTCGAAGCCAATCATCGGAACCGGTGACCGTTATCATTCCTGCAGGAGTTAGTGTCGCGCGAATCGGTGAAATTCTGGGTGAAGCCGGACTCGTGGCGCATCCGAAAATCTTTCAACTCGGAGTGCGTCTTGCGGGTGCGGAATATCGTTTGCAAGCGGGGCAGGTGAGTCTGACACCCGGACTTTCGCTGTCCCAGCTTATCGAACGTCTCACGCACGTGAGCGCTATGGACGTTCGGGTTGCTGTTCGTGAAGGATTGACCGCTGCTCAGGTTGCCGGGCTGCTTCAATCGAAAGCCGGTATCGATTCGTCAGACTTTCTTGCAGCGGTCTTTGACACGGCTTTCGCGGAATCGTTAGGTTTTAAAGATGCCAGTCTTGAAGGGTATCTTTTCCCGGATACGTACAGGCTTTATCGAGGGATGAGTGCTCGGCGAGTGGCGATGCGCATGGCATGGAATTTCCGCCGCAAAGTGCCTGATTCGATTTTTCGAGACGCGAAAAAGTGGAATATGACTCCTCATCAAGTCGTAACGATGGCATCGATTGTGCAATGGGAAGTGCTGCGGCGCGACGAATGGAAAATTGTTTCATCCGTCTATCACAATCGCTTGCGGCGCAGGATGCTCCTGCAGGCGGATCCCACAGTGAATTACGCTTTAGGTCAGGGGCCGAGTCGGCTAACCTATCGAGACTTGAAAATCGACAGTCCGTTCAATACGTACATATATAAAGGGCTGCCCCCTGGCCCGATTAACAATCCGGGCCTCCGAGCGATTCGAGCTGTGTTGCAGCCGGAAAAAACAGACTATCTCTTCTTTGTGGCGCGCGGGGACGGCTCGCATGCTTTTTCCCGTACCGGAGAAGAACATAATAGAGCAAAAGCCGAAGCCAAGGCGGCGCGCGCGAGAGCTCGCGAGGACACCACTCAAAACGGATGAAATCGAAAACAACTCGCGTTTCCTCGTTTCTGAACGAAGAGCAACAACGCGCCGCGACCGCACCTCTGGGGCCGGTATTGGTTCTGGCGGGAGCCGGAACAGGGAAGACGCGAGCACTCATCGCGCGTGTAGCGTATTTGATTGAGGAAGCGGGCGCCGTACCGGAAAGCATTCTGATCGTCACGTTCACGAATAAAGCCGCCGACAAATTGCGCGAACGTCTGATGGAAATGCTCGGACAAACCCAGACGCTGCCGTGGGCGGGAACGTTTCATTCGTTTTGCGCTCGACTGCTTAGGCAAGAAGGACATCTGCTCGGATTTCAGCAGGATTTTACGATCTATGACACGGATGACAGCAAAAGACTGCTCGCCGAAATCCTCCGGGAGAAAGGCATTCCGCGCGAAGAATTGCCTCCGGTTCTCCTGCAAAATTGGATAAGCGCGTGGAAAAACGGTCGTCAGGATTCGCCACCCAAGCGGGATTCGCGGCGGCGTTTATTGCCGGAGTTGTTGAAACTCTATCAAACCAACCTCCGGCAGTCGCAGTCGATGGACTTCGACGATCTTCTACTGTACCCTGTCGAACTTTTTCGAGCCGCTCCAAAAGTTCTATCGCGCATTCAAGAGAAATATCGTCACATTCTTATTGACGAATATCAGGATACGAATCGCCCGCAGTATGAATTGGCAAGTATGCTGGCATCGAAACATTGCAGCCTCTTCGCTGTGGGAGATGATGATCAGTCGATTTACCAGTGGCGGGGCGCTGACCTGAGGAACATCCTCGAATTCGAACAGGATTACCCCGATGCGGTAGTTTGCCGGCTGGAACAGAACTATCGTTCGACGGAAGCGATTCTGCGCGTCGCCAATGATGTTATCGTTCGCAATCGTGCGCGCAAACCGAAAGAAATTTGGACGGCGTTGAAAGGCGGAGAGAAGGCGGTGCTTCGTCCCTGTCGAACCGACCTCGACGAAGCGCGGGAAGTGGTGGGAGAGATTTTTCATCGGGCGCGCCGCCTTAAAATCCCGTGGAAATCTTTTGCTGTTCTGTATCGAACGAACGCGCAGTCTCGTCCCTTCGAAGAAATTCTCATTTCGCAGACGATACCTTACAGTCTGGTCGGAGCGATTCGGTTCTATGACAGGAAAGAAATTAAAGATGCGCTGAGTTATCTGAGGGTGATTATCAATCCAGCCGATGAACTCTCCTTGCGCCGTGCATTTTCCGTACCGACTCGAGGGATTGGGCTGAAGTCTATTCAGCGACTCGATGAAGCGGCGCGGGAATGGAAATGCACTCTTGCGGAAGCGATGGCGAGAGTCGATGAAATTCCCAAGATGACCGCCATCACGAAGATTCGCCTGAAAGCGATGCACGATTTGCTGTGTTCCTGCCGCGAAAAAACCGAGAAATTACCATTGCCGAGACTGATTTCTGAGGTGATAATCGAGTCGGGTCTCCGGCCGCGTCTGGAGGAAGAAGGAACGGACGAAGCGC
>CBDVDL010000239.1:0-3455 GCA_965372735.1 uncultured Alphaproteobacteria bacterium
AAGAAGGCAAAGAAGTTGTCTGGATTCCTTCCTACGGGCCAGAAATGCGCGGCGGAACGGCGTATTGTACGGTGGTTGTTTCCGAGCAGCCCATTGGTTCACCGATTATCAACAACCCGACTCATCTCGTCGTTATGAATCGCCCGTCACTGGAGAAATTCGCTCCGACCATTCAGCCGAATGGAATCATTATTATAAATAGCTCGCTGATACCGATTAGATCGGAACGCACGGATGTCACCGAAATTTTAATTCCTTGCAATCAAATCGCCATTGAACTTGACAACACGCGCGGCGCGAATATGGTTGCGCTTGGAGCGTATGTTGCCTGTTCGAAAGTTGTATCGCTGGAGGTTTTAGAGAAAATTATTCGTCAGGAATTCGCCAAAAAGCCGAAGTTCATCGAAGGCAATGTCGCTGCTTTAAAACGCGGAGCGGAAGTCGCATCGAAAGAGATGGAGAAAGCCAAATGACTTTTCCCCAAGCTCCGCTCCGGAAAATTCTTGCGAAACATCCACATGATGAGAGCAGCCTCATTATGTTGCTTCAGGATGTGCAAGAGGCTTATCGGTATCTTCCTCCGGAAATATTGGTGGAAATAGCGAAAACTTTGAACGTACCGAAGGCGAAAGTTTTTGGCGTCGCAACTTTTTACAAAGCCTTCAGTATGGAACCGCGAGGGGAGACTGAGATTAAGGTCTGTTGCGGGACGGCGTGTCATGTTCGCGGCAGTGCGCTCATCATGGATGAATTCAAGAGAGCACTCGGAGTTGAGGAGGAAGGAACCACTGAGGATGGTAAGTTCACCCTCGAAGCCGTCAATTGCGTCGGCACCTGCGCGATGGCTCCGGTCATCGTTGTTAAGGATGTTTATCACGGTCATTTGACCGTGAATAAATTAGGAAAATTGCTCAAGAGTTTGAATCCGAAAAAAGCAAAGACGACGGGAGCAAAGGCAACTTGAAAAACTCGAAGCTGACATCTCCCGATAAACTTGTACGCTTGAAAGAGAAGCTGCTCAAGCAGCGGCAAAAGCAGCGCCCGATTATCACGGTATGTGCTGGGACAGCCTGCGTCGCTTGCGGTTGTGCGCCTCTGACGGCGGCGTTTCGTGAAACGCTCAAAGAGAACAAACTTGAAGACAAGATAGAAATCAGAACGACAGGCTGCCACGGCTTTTGTGAGCGCGGGCCGCTTGTTGTTTTACAGCCTGAAGGGATTTTTTACCAGCAAGTCAAACCGGCGGATGCGAAGCCGATTATTGAGCAGACAATTCAAAACGGCAAACTGATTGAAAAACTTCTTTACCGCGACCCGCAGACCAAACAGGTTCTGACTCACGAAAAAGACATCCCGTTCTACAGCAAACAGATGCGCCTCATCTTCGGAATGAACGGGCATATGGATCCGACGTCCATTCATGACTATATTGCTCTGGGAGGGTATGCTGCTCTTGCTCGCTCGCTTCTTAAAATGCAGCCCGAAGAAATCATCGAAGAGGTGAAGAAATCAGGTTTGCGCGGTCGAGGCGGCGGCGGATTCCTGACAGGCAAAAAATGGGCAACGTGCCGTAAGGCTCCCGGTGAACCGAAATATATTATCTGCAACGCTGACGAAGGCGACCCCGGCGCGTTCATGGATCGTTCTTTGTTGGAAGGGAATCCTCATGTGGTCGTCGAAGGCATGATTATCGGCGCTTGCGCCATCGGCAGCCATGACGGGTATGTTTACGTACGCCACGAGTATCCCTTAGCCGTGAAAAATTTGAATACCGCTATTGAAGCAGCACGTGAATTCGGTTTGCTGGGTGAGAATATTTTCAACAGCGGTTTCGATTTCGATATCAAGGTTTCACGAGGCGGCGGCGCTTTCGTATGCGGTGAATCTACGGCGCTAATGGCGTCTTTGGAAGGCAAAATCGGAGAACCTCGCGCGAAATATATTCATACGGTCACGTCCGGATTGTGGGGCAAACCTTCCACGCTGAATAATGTGGAGACGTGGGCGAATGTGCCGATGATTATCGAGAAGGGCGCGGATGAATACGCCAAAGTCGGCACCGAAGGCTCGAAAGGAACGAAAGTATTCGCTCTCACCGGGAAGGTGAACAACACCGGCCTCGTGGAAGTTCCGATGGGGATGACGCTGCGAGAAATCGTCTTTGACATCGGAGGCGGGATTATCGAAAATCGTCCTTTCAAGGCAGTCCAAACCGGCGGACCTTCCGGAGGCTGCCTTCCGGAGTCGGCGTTGGATATGCCTGTAGATTTTGACACGCTCACCGAAATCGGTTCCATGATGGGTTCCGGCGGACTCATCGTCATGGATAACCTTACCTGCATGGTGGATTTGGCGAAATATTTTATCCATTTCCTTCAAGAAGAGTCCTGTGGAAAGTGCACACCCTGTCGGGAAGGACTCCGGCAGCTTCATCACATGCTCGAGAAGGTCACTCGCGGAGAAGGCGGTGTTGAAATTCTCGATGACATCGAACAGCTTTGCATGGTGATGGAGAATGCGTCGCTGTGTGCGCTGGGAAGTTCCGCTCCCAATCCTGTGATGTCCACGCTGAAATATTTCCGCGCCGAGTATTTGGCTCACCTCGAAGAGCAACGTTGTCCAGCGGGTGTCTGCAAGGACTTAATCACCTATTCAGTGATTGAGGAAAACTGCACAGGCTGCGTTGTCTGCAAGCGCGCGTGTCCCGTTGATGCAATCGAAGGGGAAAAGAATAAAATTCACAAAATCGATTCGGATATTTGTACGCAGTGCGGTATTTGCCTTGCGGTGTGCAAATTCGATGCAATTTTAGTAGAGTAAAACGAACGACCTATGCAACTTTCTATTGACGGAAAGAGCGTCACGGCGCAAGCCGGAGAATACATTCTGAAGGTCGCGCAGCGTAACGGAATTGAAATTCCGGCACTGTGCCATCATCCGGCTGTCGAACCGTGGGGAGGATGCCGCCTTTGCGTGGTCGAAATCACTCATGCCGATTGGGGAGGGTGGAAGGGACTCGTGACCGCTTGCCTGTATCCGGTTCAAGAGGGATTAATCGTTTCGACCGCCAACGAAAAGGTTCACAAGGTTCGTGCGGGAGTTCTTGATTTGCTGCTGGCAAGGTGCCCGGAAAGTGAACTGATTCAAAACCTCTCTCGCCAGTACGGAATCGAGAAGACAAGTTTTATTCCCCGACCGGCGCCGGATCTTTGTATTCTTTGCGGATTGTGCGTTCGCATCTGTGAAAAAATCGGCGCGAGCGCCATTTCAACTATCGGTCGCGGCATTGACAAGATTGTATCTGTGCCTTACGAAACCGATGAGAATCACGCATGTATCGGTTGTCTTTCGTGCGCAGTTATCTGTCCGACCGGCGAGATTAAGTTTACACAAGATGAACAGACTCGGTCAATCTGGGGTCGCAATTTCGAGCTGGTGTATTGCGAAGATTGCGG
>CBDVDL010000240.1:0-3433 GCA_965372735.1 uncultured Alphaproteobacteria bacterium
TATCGAGAATCGCTGTCAGTCCTATCGGCGACGAACCGGAATAGGTATTGCCGAGCCACGGCGTTACCAAGCCGGTGCGATTTTGTTCCTCGGTAAAGCCGAGCATCTTGGCGGCGCGCATTGGGAATTTGCCGTTTGGCTGATGAAAAACACAGTGCGCGAAATCCGATGGCTTCATTCCGGATTTTTCGAGCAACGCATTCGCGCAGCCTAAAACGGTTCTGAAATACGCAGGCTCGCCGGTAAAGCGACCGCCATGCGATGGATAAAACGCATGCTCGCGACGCCAGAAATCAGGCGTGTCTGTCATAAAAGCATAGGTATCGTCCACGGTGGCGATAACATCCTCGTTGCCGAAAAGAAACGCGGCGGCTCCGGCGGACGCGCTGTATTCCAACGCATCACCGGGCGCGCCCTGCGATGTGTCGGCGCCGATGCCGAGTCCGTAGGTAACCAAATCGGCTTTCACAAGACCGTAGCAAACGAACATCGCTTCACTACCCGCTTTGCAGGCGAATTCCATATCGGCGGTGTGGATGTCGGGCGTCGAGCCGAGAGCTTCAGCGACGGTGGTGCCGGTGGGTTTGACCGCATACGGATGCGATTCCGAACCAACATAGACTGCGCCGATTTTTTTGGGGTCGATTCCGGCGCGGGCGACGGCATGGCGAGCGGCTTCCACGGACATCGTGATAACATCCGTATCAGGCGGGGGTACGCTTTTTTCATAGAGCTGCAGGCCGCGTTTTATGGTTTCGGGATCCATGCCCCAAACTTTGGCGATTTCTTCAACTTTGATTCGGTAGCGCGGAATGTAGCTTCCGTATCCGACGATACCGACTTTCTTTTCCTGAGCCATTCGTCCTCCGGTTTGGTTGGGAATTATTTTGAAGTTCTTAAAAGCATTCTTGTCGCGAGGGGTAAACGGCACCCACTCGCGGCGGTTCTAACTCATGCCGGGCGGGTGACACACCCACCACGGCGAGTTTGCTCATAGTAGTTAGCGCGCTGGTGGCGGTGGTACGCTAAGGAGTGGTGTGGCGTCGGTGTCTTTATGAATCAATGTCAGACCCTGTGTGCCGTAGCCCATGACGACGACTCCGTAAGGACTGACTTCCGGTGACAAGTACAACTCCACGCGCGCGCCGTTATCTCCGGAGCCGCGGAAATGACCGCATGTATATTTGCCGTGAGACAACTCGACGATTTTCTCTTCGACATAGCGAGGATTGTCGAGTGCGTCGTAGTCCACATATTTTGTATCCAGCGCAAAGGAGATTTCGCGCAGTTCTTCGCCTTCCTGTTTCACCAAAGCACGAATAGGAAGCGCAGAGCCCTCACTTGTGGGCAGAATGAAATCGAATTTCAATCGCTCATCCATTTTATCAAGAACGCGCACAGACGCCTGCACCCATTCGGCATCCTCGCCCAAGAAGAGAATCGGCCCAAGATAAACAATCTTCAAATAAAGCTTGATGGGGCCGTTACTACCGCGCGCAAGCGACCAGTCAGTAAGCTGATACTCGGCCCACGCGCCGATGATATTCGTGTTCAAAATGCCGCGAAGCAGCAGGCGACGCGCCCAGAGTTTTGCCCAGTCCAGCGACTCGTTCGTGGACGCAGGTTCAATCACAGCTTCCTGCGGGATGTTCTCTTGCAGCGTATCCTGCTTCGCGGTGTCGGGACGAATCGGGCTTGGGTCGCCGTACATCTGCGCGAAGGCGGTTGTCGCAAGCAGCGTGAAAATTATCACAATTCGGCGCATGTTTTATCACCAGATTCCTTCCACACGGCCACCATCAATTAGCAAAATCTGTCCGGTGATATAGGATGCTTTGCCAGACAACAGAAACGCGGCGGTGCTGGCGAATTCGCTTACATCTCCGAGGCGTTTCATAGGGATTTCTTCTTCGGATTCGCGGCGAACCTCGTTAACGGATTTATTTGCACGCTCGGCAAAAGCTTCATCGAGTTCCTGTGTGCGCGCTGTGAGAATTCGTCCCGGTGCGATGACATTCACTCGAATGTTCTCGGTCGCTACTTCTTTTGAAAGCGTTTTACAAAAGCCGACGATGGCCGGGCGAAGTGCATTTGAGATTGTCAAATTTTCTATCGGCTGTTTGACGGTTGACGAGGTCAGCGTTAGTATCGCGCCGCCGCCGCGTTTGCGCATTTCGGGCACACACAAGCGGCACAAACGCACGACGCTCAAGAAAACAGTTTCGAAAGCGGCGTGCCATTGGTCATCGGTCAGTTCCAGACTTGACCCCGCCGGTGGGCCGCCGCAGTTTGTCATCAGTAAATCGATGCCGCCGAATTTCTTGACGGTCGCGCTGACTAATTCCGAGATTTGCTTCGGGTCGCTCAGATCGGCGACATGCGTGGCGTGCTCTGATAAGCCTTCTTCTTTGAGCTTTTTCGAGGCGGCTTGCAGGTTCGCTTGATTGGAGCTTGATAGCATCACGCGCACGCCTTCGCGCAGGAGTTCCCGCGCGACGGAGAAACCGAGGCCTTGGGAAGCGGCAGTGACGAGAGCGATTTTATTTTTAAGAGCGATTTCCATTGATATTTCGCTGGCAGGCGGAGCCAGCCAGTAGGGGAATTTTGTTATTATTTCCGGGTGAATCTGGGGATTCACCGTGACGAGATTAATCCGGCTCGGCGGAAATTTAAAAGATGGCTTTGGTGGTGATGCGGATGTTCATTTCTTTGACTTCGTTCGTGTCAATCGTGATGAGTCCCTGAAAGCCCTGACCGTCCCATACGTTAAAATACCAGCCACTGTCTTCCTCGACGAATATGCTGAACTTGCCCACCGGAAGCATCATGCGAAATTCTCCAATGGAATCGGTGATGGTCTCGGCGACTAATGGTGTGGGGATGGTATCGCGAAGCGCCTGCATCCCTCCCGCTTCAAGCGAGTTGAAAGGTTCGTGAACACGAACGCGGCGGC
Source organism: uncultured Alphaproteobacteria bacterium (assembly GCA_965372735.1). Lineage (GTDB taxonomy): Bacteria > Electryoneota > RPQS01 > RPQS01 > DYHQ01 > JAUXGA01. The sequence goes on from CBDVDL010000240.1 coordinate 2,954, forward strand.
GAGCTGCCGAAGTGATTTTACCGCCGGGCGGGGTTCCAATCGTCGGCATGAAGTTGCCTTCATAGATTTCAACTTTCCCGGCGACACCCTGCTCTGGCGCTACAGGTTCGGCAGAGCGCGGAGCTTCCCGCCTTCCCATTGCTAAAAGCGATACGGTGATGATGAAAACACAGACAAGCGCGCTTCGCATCCGATTATTCTCCTTCCTTGTCCGACTCGGGCAGCTTGAAATCCTTCATGTTTTTCATGATTTGCCGCATATCCATCGGGTTGACAGGTTCGCCTTTAATCTGGGATACCGCGCCTTTCGCGCCATGGTCCAGCAGTTCCATTTTTTCTTCCCCGGACTGCATTTTCACCATGCCATAAAGGGATGCCTTGTCGCTGATATATATATCTGTGATGCGGTCGTCCGTGGTAGTGCGGAAATGATGGCAGGTGAAAGTCCCTGCGGGTACCTTCACGGTTTCCTTGCCCAAC
>CBDVDL010000241.1:0-3424 GCA_965372735.1 uncultured Alphaproteobacteria bacterium
GCCGAAGAACAATCCTTCGAAGGTAAGGACGGACTTCCGAAACCATATCGAATCCCGGATAGAGTGTTCTTCCCAATCCTTCCACCGTTATCAGAGCTTTCATCATCAGCGACAAGTTGGGCGGTACTGTCAAGTGGTAAGTTTGGACAATTTCAAAAACCTCCGTCAGCAACGTGCTTACCTGCAGTTGCTGAAGCGGAACTTCATAGTATTGGTTAATGAGATTCGTCAGCGCTTCTCGCAAGGCTTCTTCATCCTCAACTCCGTGGCTGATCCCCAGTTGTCTAAACGACCTCAGAATCCGCCGCATGTCTTTGTGAACGACACCGGCCATGAGATCAGCAAGTTCTTCGATAACCAGTTCATCCAAATAGCCCACCATCCCATAATCGAGCGGTGCGATGATATTATCATCAAGCACCATGATATTGCCGGGATGAGGATCAGCATGGAAGAAACCGAATTCAAAAATCTGCCTAAGAATCAATTGCGCTCCGCGCTTAGCGATGGTAACGCGATCCAAACCCGCAGCGGCGATTTCATCTAACAGAGATGCTTTGATCCCATCCACGTAATCCATTACCAACAGGCGCGATGAACTGAGTTCCGGATAATACTCGGGTATGAAAACGGTGGAATCATCTTCAAAATTACGCCGAAACCGCTGAATGTTGCGTCCTTCTTGCACGAAATCCAATTCACGATGAATCGAGCGATCGAATTCGTCTACGATAGCGACCGGATCCTGAGTGGTCAATTCCTGTGAATAACGAGCAAGAATCTTGGCAAAATCATGGAGTATTTCGAGGTCAACATCTATAATAGCTCGAATCCCGGGACGCTGCACTTTTAGAACAACTGTTTTACCATCGCGAAGGGTTGCGCGGTGGACTTGAGCAATGGAAGCCGCCGCCAGAGGTTCTTTTGTTACTTCGGAGAAGGTTTCCTCCGGGTCCTGCTTGAGTTCCTCCCGAACGACAGCTTGAATCTCTTCGTACGAAATCGGGGCAACCTCATCCTGCAATTTCCGGAATTCGATTGCGATATCCGGTGGGATAATTTCGGGACGCAGACTGAGAATCTGTCCCATCTTAACGAAAGTCGGTCCGAGCTCTTCGGCGGCATGGCGCATCCTCTCAGCTCTGGACATCCCGCTCTCCGCTTTCCCTTCCGAACGAGGAATCATCTTGCCGCCAAAGCGCAGCGCCAGATCTTTGCGTACAACGGCTACCACATCATCAAAGCCGTATTTCAGCAATACCCCGAGGATTTGGCGGTATCTGCGAAGATGTCGCCATGTTCGAGGAATGGATTTCAATGCCATCTATTCATTTTCCTGGCGCTTTAAAAGCTGTTCGACCTTTTCTTGTAGAGCATCCACCTCTTCCCGAGTGGGTATCTTCAAGGTTTTTAGGACTTTTTGAACTTCCTTCTGGATGAACTTCTCAAGTTCATCTTTGCGCTTCTCTGCCGCCTTGACGAGATCAGAAAGTAATCCCGCCTTTTCCTCGCGGGAGACCTCGCCCCGTTTAACCAAATCTTCTGTGAAGTTTTCCAATTTTTCACGGGTTATGGAAACAGCTCCAAGACCGGCTAAATACGCTTTTTTGATGATATCAGACATGATCAATCCTTTTTGAAAAAGACCACTTGTTTAGACTTCCACATGGAAGTTACCTTCTGTTGGGATATAGGGATATAAGCAACGCCGGTAACGGGATGCGGCAGGAGGAGTTGCCTCTTTAGACGAAACAATTTATATTAATGTTTCCATAATAGCAACCTGAGAAAGAACTTCCATGACTTCTTCCGACGAACTTTGTATCAACACGATTCGCACCCTGTCTATGGATGCGATTGAAAAAGCCAAATCCGGGCATCCGGGCATGGCGATGGGGGCTGCTGCGATGGCGTATGTGCTGTGGACAAAACACTTGCGATTCAATCCCAAGAATCCGCACTGGTTTGGACGGGATCGCTTCGTACTGTCCGCCGGGCATGCGTCGATGCTGCTTTACAGCCTGCTGCATCTATCGGGCTATGATGTTTCTTTGGACGATTTGAAAAACTTCCGGCAGCTTGGCAGTATTACGCCCGGCCATCCGGAATATGGTCTCACGCCCGGCGTGGAAGTCACGTCCGGACCGCTCGGACAGGGAATCGCTTGCGCTGTCGGTATGGCAATTGCCGAACGGCATTTGGCGGCGGTTTTCAACCGGCCTGAATTCCCGCTCGTGGATTTTCGTGTTTACGGTATCGCGGGCGACGGCGATTTAATGGAAGGAATCTCGTCAGAAGCATCATCGCTCGCCGGGCATTTGAAACTCGGTAATTTAATTTTCTTCTATGATGACAACCGCATCACGATTGAAGGAAGCACAGACCTTGCGTTCAGCGAAGATGTCGGCAAACGCTACGAAGCTTATGGTTGGCATGTGCAGCGCGTCGATGGGAATGATTTGGGCACGATGGATACGGCGCTCGAAAACGCGACACAAGAAAAAGCGAAACCGTCGTTGATTATTGCGAAAACACACATCGCGTATGGCAGTCCCAACAAACAAGACACCGCCGCCGCACATGGTTCACCTTTAGGTGAAGAAGAAATTGCACTGACGAAAAAGAAATTGGGCTGGCCATATACTGAATCGTTCACAGTGCCGGATGAAGTGCGTGATGTTTTTAAGCAAGCCACCGAACGTGGAGCGGAAGCGGAATCAGAATGGAAAGAACTCCTGACGCACTACGAAAAAGAGCATAAGGATTTGGCAACGCAATGGCATGCTCTGATGAAGGGGGATTTGCCGGAAGATTGGCGAAAAGATTTACCGCGCTATACAGCTAATGATAAACCCGCGGCGACTCGAAGTGTTTCCGGAAAAGTCATGAATGCTCTGGCTTCCAAAATTCCTGCGCTTTTCGGCGGCTCGGCGGATTTGGCGCCTTCGACAAAAACGTACTTAGATGGTTTCGGCGATTTCAACGCGGAAAATTACGCCGGGCGCAATTTGCATTTTGGGATTCGCGAGCATACGATGGGCGCGTGTATGAACGGCATGGCTCTGACCGCACCGCTGCAGGTTTTCGGTTCGACGTTTCTGGTTTTTTCCGATTACATGAAACCCGCGATTCGGTTGGCGGCGATGATGGGTTTGAAAACCATCTATGTCTTTACCCACGACAGTATCGGCGTCGGCGAAGACGGCCCGACTCATCAGCCGGTCGAACATTTAGCGGCACTTCGAACGATTGTAAATCTGACCGTGATTCGCCCCGCCGATGCGAAAGAAACCGTCGCAGCATGGGAATTCATCTTGGAGCACAAGGATGGGCCGGTGGCGCTGGTGCTGTCGCGTCAGTCTCTTCCTGTTTTGGATATAGAGGAACGCGTTGTGCGCGAGGGTGTTCGTCGCGGGGGGTATAT
>CBDVDL010000242.1:0-3410 GCA_965372735.1 uncultured Alphaproteobacteria bacterium
CTGTACAAATCAGACATATGAAGAATACGATTGGCAGGTTTTTGATTGTCATTTTGTTCCCCTTGAAGGAGTTTCTTGTCCAATTTCCGCCAAGTGGATTCTTAACCCGGCTCGGCGAATCAATTAATACTCCCTTTCCAAAATACTGACGACGAGATTCACAGAGGTGCCTTTGGGGACTTCGGTGCCGGAGCTGATGGATTGGGCGATGACGGTACCAGCGTCTATGTTGGGAATCGCTTTTTGCGTCAGCATACCCAGCACAAGTCCGGCTACGCGGATACGTTTGCGCGCTTCATGCAGGGTTTGACCGACGAGTTCCGGCACAGTAAACACTGTCGGCGGCGGCCCCATCGAAATCGTCAGCGTGACGGTATCGTTTTTGGCGGCCGTGCTGTCCGGCGGCGGAAACTGAGCGATGATATTCTCTGCAGGTGTTGTATCCGAAAAGACATGGAAGATAAAGCCGCGGGGACAGACTAAACCCAGTGAGACGCATCGCCATTGCGCGTCGCGGCCATCGAGACCAATCAAATTCGGCATCACAATCACCGGCTGCGGCGCAGCGGGAATGACTCGAATTCTCCGGCCTGTTTTGCACAGCGCTCCTGCTCGCGGAAGCTGTTCCAAAATCGTTCCCTTCGGAATACCCGACGAGAATTTCTCGTCTTCGACAACAAGAACCAGCCGGTTTGCTGTGGCAAGCGATTCAGCCTCTGCAAGGGGAAGTTCCACGAAGTTGGGAACTTCAAACTCGCGCCCTTGCCGCGTGTAGAGGGGCAGGATTACTTTGTCGAGAGCAAAATAAAAAAGGACCAAAGCACAAAGGCCCAAAAGAATTGCATAAAGCCAGCGTTTGTTCAAACGCCAGCGATTTTTTCTTTTTTTCATGCGGCTCCAGACGTGTGTTTCATTCGGGCGGCATAGGCGCCGTCGGTTCCATGGCGGTGTGTCCACGTTTGCATATCTTCGGCGTCGCTCACGACGTTCTCAGGCACGAACGGCTTAACGCTTTCCCGTTCAAATTCTTCACTGCGACGGAGAAAATTTTCGACGACGTGGATATTTTCACGAGGCAGAATCGAGCAGGTGCTGTAAACCAGTGTGCCGCCGGGCTTCAAATTCCGGGCGGCGGCGCGAATAAGCTGTCCTTGCAGAGCCTGCTGCGCTTCGAGGTGTTCCGGACGCCTTCGCCAGCGAATATCCGGGTGGCGGCGCAGCAACCCGACGCTGGAACACGGCACATCCACCAAAACGCGGTCGAATGCTTCCGGCAGCGGTTCTCGTCCGTCCTGAACGCGAACATCAACGCCCTCCATTCCAAGCCGAGTCAGGTTTTCTTTCAGCGTATCGGCGCGCACCGGATCCGGATCCACCGCGACGATGTGCGCTTTTCCTTCGGTTCGCTCGAAGATATGAGCGGTTTTCCCTCCGGGTGCGGCGCACAAATCCAGAATCGTTTCACCGGGCTGCGGATCCAATACCAGCGTAACCAGCCCCGCGCTCTCGTCCTGAATCGCAACCTTGCCTTCATTCACAAGGTCATGAATGCTGGAGAAAGACGGCGTTTCCAATCGGAAATAGCCTTCAAGAAGCTGCGACTTCTGAAAACGAACATGGCGTTCGGTCAGGGTTTCTTCCAGCGCCTGCGCGGTTATTTTAATGGGATTTACGCGGAGAGTCAGCGAGGTATGTTCATTATTGGCTTCGAGCGCGAGAACAGCTTCTTCCGCGCCCAACATGCGGACAAGCTGTCGAATAATCCAACGGGGATGGGATGTTTGAAAAGAGAGCTTTGAAAATTCATCCGCACCTTCGGGAAGGGTTTCCCAGCGTTCGCGCTCCCGCGCCAACCGGCGCAGAATCGCGTTGACCAGACCTCCGGCGGATTTTCCCAGCCTCTCGATGGCAATTTCGACGGTCTGGCTGACGGCGGCATGGTCAGGGACCCGGTCGAGAAGAAAGAGTTGATAGACTCCAATCCTCAAGAGGAACTTGAGGGTTGGATTTGCCCGGCGGTAATCGCCATGAAAAATCGCAGCGATAACCCCGTCCAAACGCCCGCGCCAGCGCTGTGTGCCCCAGAAAATTTCTGCGGCCAGAGCCCGATCACTGCCTCTCAGGGAAGAGTCGTCCAGCGTTCTCGCCAGGACTTCATCGGCAAAAGCCGTTTGTGACGCCGCTGTCAGCAATCCATCCAGAGCAACAGACCGGGCAGAAGGGCCTTTTTGAGGTGCTATCATAATAAATACGAATTCAATTAAACAAATCCTCCCTCAACAAGCAAGCTCTCACGCACCTGCAACAAAACTCCACCTTGGAGCGTCCTATAAGGCGAGGGAGAAGTTTGAAGTCTTTCATCAGGTTGAAAAATGAAGAGGTTATTCGCAATTACAGGGCTTTGTGCCATCCTCTTGGTAGTGCCGTCATCTTTCGCCGCTTTAGGCACATTCGGAGGCCTCGAAATGCTTCACAAGCTCTTTATTATCAATAAAGTGCTTGCCAGCGAACACGACAGTGCCGCGGAAGCAGAGGCATCATCCGGCCCCAGCCGAGGCGTAAAAGACAGTGAAGACTGGGGAAAACACGATGAGAACATGGCGCACTTTGCGACACTCCTTCTGATCGAGGGTGCCCAGGACGCGGAACTCTCAGCCGAAATCGTCTTTGGCGAATTTGTCATCAAGCCGGCGGGCGGGGATACACTGTTGTACGTTGAAGTGAAATATGACCCTGAGAAATTCTCCCAGCCGGAGATGGATTATCGCCGCCAAAATAATCAAGTGAGAATCTCCCTGGAATCAGCCGGAATGACAGGGGAAGATTTTAATAAAAACATGAAATCGTTCCAAAATACCTGGCATATCTATCTCGGTCGAGATGTCACATGGCAAATCGAACTGGATTTAGCCGCCTGCGAAACACGGATGGAATTAGGGGGACTCAAGGTTGAGAATTTGAATGTGGAATCCGGCCTCTCTGATACGCAGCTCAGTTTTTCCGAACCGAACCGCGTTGTACTGGAAAAGTGCCAGATTGAGACAGGGGTTGGTTCCTTTGAAGCCTTTCAATTAGGGAACGCGGTTATCCGACGATTTTCACTGGAAAATGGACTGGGTTCGTCTGTGCTCGATTTCTCAGGCAAACACCCTTTCGAAGCTCTGAAAGCCAGTATTGAATCAGGACTCGGCAGCGTGGAAATGCAATTCCCTCAAGGTCTGCCGGTTTTGATGCAGGTGGAAACGTTTTTAGGAAGTACGAATTTGCCCGGCTTTGATAAACTGAACGGTGACCTGTACCGCAGCACATACTATCGGGAAGGGGTACCGGGACTTGAAGCCGATGTGTCTATCGGAATGGGTTCGGTGAATGTGATATGGCTGCCCAAGACGCCCTTGCCCCCGAAAACC
>CBDVDL010000243.1:0-3393 GCA_965372735.1 uncultured Alphaproteobacteria bacterium
ATTTCTCTCTAAGAGAAGTGTAATTTTCATAGCTGTTCTTGAAAGTGGCTCGAAATCAAACCCCCTTCCGTCCCCCTGCTAAAGCAAGGGGAGACTCTTATCTTTCCCCTACTTCAGTAGGGGAATAAGAAGGGGTTTCTTTTTTAATGCCGAACGAACTCAGCGAGATTTTTTCAATTCGAAAGGCGGCAAATCCGGCAGCGCATCCGGGTTGAATGTGGCGACCGTGACGCCATTGGTTACTTTGCGCTCGAGCACGTTGTTGTCGAGCAGGAAATGCAGAAAATCATTCATTTTGTTTTCGCTCCAGCCCGTCAAGCGCCGCAGTTTCTCGATGTCCACCGGAAACTGTCCGGGTCGGATTTGGACGTCCGTATCATCCGCGCCCGGCACGCGGTAGCAGCCGAAAGCGACCTGACCAAGCACGGAAATCAACGCCATGGATTGGGTGACCGGTTTATCCGCTTTGAAGAGATGCGATTTAAAGAATTCGTTTGGACATCTGAAGAAATATCCCATGCTGTGCTCCATTCGTGTTGAGTTGGTATGTTGCTATTAACACAACAATTATAGTTATACGTTGGTTATAATATACAAATACTGCTTGACATTGTCAACTCATTTTCGTATATTAGGGGCATGACAGGACGTAATTGCATAATAAATCAATCGCTTCGCCGAGGCAGATCCCCCGATCTGCCCGGAATGTGTTTCGCCGCGAGTGGGTGCCGTCACCTCTTGCGTTAGAAGAAAGGGACAAGGGGCTGAAGCCCCTTGCCTTAATCTTTTTTGTTTCGCCGAGGCAGATCCCCCGATCTGCCCGGAATGTTGAAGCAACGCGTGTAACCCGATCGGAATGCAGGTCGAGCAGGTTTCAGCTTGACAATCCAGCGGATTTTGCTTTATTTAGGGGTTGTTTGAAGGACTATAAGTTCGATACTAACATAAGCTGATATGAAATCTTTGCGTCAGACAATCGAGTATATTCTCGCGCGGTTCTTTCAGGGACTGATTGCGATTCTTCCCCGTCGCATTGCCAGTGCTCTGGGTGCTCTAATAGGTCAACTGACTTACACAATTGGGATTCGCCGAAGGGTGACCGAGGAGAACCTTCATCGGGCGTTCCCGATGCTGCCGCCTCGCGCTGTCCGCGAAGTCGCGCGCAAAGCCTATCGCCATTTCGGGCGTGTGGCGGTCAGCATTGCTTGGCTGCCGCATCTAAAAGGAGCATATGATAAGTGGATTTTTCTCCCGGAACGCCATGTGCTTGATGATGTACTTCGTCGAGGAAAAGGGGGGATTTTTGTATCAGGTCATCTGGGATGCCCGGAACTCATGGGGGGTATCATTGCCTCGCTGGGCTATCCGGTGACGTATGTTGCGACGACACAGCGAAACAAACGCATCGAAGCGCTGATTGATAAAGCTCGAGAATCTGCCGGCGGCGAAGTCGTCAAGGTGCGCGATGGCGTGCGCGGGACGCTTTCCGCGCTCAAGCGAAACCGGTTGATAGCAATTTTGATTGATCAGGACGCGCACGAAGCCGGGGCGTTCGTTCCGTTCTTTGGCCGCATGGCGTCCGTGCCGAAAGGTGCGGCCATTTTTCATCTGAAAACAGGCTGCCCGATTATCTTCGCAAAGTCGAAGCGGATTTCAGGCGAGCGCTATGTGATTCACCTCGAGGAAATGGATACGTCCGCACTCGAACCGCGCGACGTCGATACGGTTACAGCTCTCGCCACGCGCAAATTGGAAGCAGCAATTCGAGAAACCCCCGAACAATGGCTTTGGATGCATCGCCGATGGAAAACCAGCCCTCCCGAATCCTCATAATCGATACCGCATGGGTGGGCGATGTTGTTTTCACCACCGCCCTTGTGGAAGCAGCGCGAAGCTTGTGGCCGCGCGCGAAAATTTCGCTTGTGGTTTCCCCTCGCGCGGCGGGAATCGTGCGCAGCGCACAGACTCTCGATGAAGTGATTGTCTTTGACAAGTCCAATCGTGAGCGGAGCGTCGGCGCACTTATGGCGCTCGGGAAACGGCTGCGGCAGGACAACTACGATATCGTTCTATGCGCTCATCCGTCCTTTCGAAGCGCGCTGCTCACGAAATTGTCGCGTGCTCCCATTCGCGCGGGCTACGAAGCGCGATGGGCGCGGTGGTGTTTCACACATACTTGCGCGAACGATTTATCGTTTGAACCTTATCATGTCGAGCGGAGACTGAATCTGCTCAGAGCGCTCGGGCTTTCGGTTCCCCGCAGCGGTATTCATGTTCCTGTCACACACGAAATGATGGCGCTTGCGAATCAATTCCTGAATGATGAACCGGTTTCCGCTCCTCTTTTAGGTTTGGTGCCGGGTTCAGCGTGGGGGACGAAAAGATGGCCTGCGGAAAAATTTCGCGCTGTGGCGTCTGCCGCTTACGAAAAGCTGAATGCGCGTTGCCTGATTTTTGGGGGAGATGCAGACGCCGCGCTGCTTTCCGAAATCGCAGAGGGCGTGCAACCTGCGCCGATAATCGTCTTGGGCAAGCCTCTGAACCTCGTAGCGGCGCTTCTTTCCCGATGTCGGTGGGTGGTGGGCAATGACACCGGAATTAGCTATCTGGCAATCGCCGTCCGGCAGCCGTCGGTGCGTGTTCTGTACGGTTCGACGCAGGTGAATTTCCGATTTCACGCACCGCATCAAGCTATACCCGCCGGAATCCCCTGCTGCTGCCCTCGAACAGGCCACGGGAAACAGTCATGTTCGTGGGGAGACCCGCCCGTCTGCATGAATTCGATTGAACCGGGGGATGTGCTGAATTCTTTTTAACGATGGCGCACGTTTGGTAGTGCCGCACGGCAATATTCCATTGTGTCATTCCCGCGAAAGCGGGAATCCAGTCTGTTCGAGGTTCTTATGGATTCCCGCTTTCGCGGGAATGACATAGGCGGCGTAACACGCAAACCTTTTTGGAAACACGACTAACCACACCGTTCAATTGACAGCAGAAACAAAACGTGCGACACAACAAAAGGAGCAATCATGACTGCAAGAATAGTATGGGGAATCTCGTTTGCAATTTTATTGGTTACAGGCTGTAGCCCAAACAGCACCCCGGACATCCTCTGGAGCCGGACTTTCGGGGGAAATGGTTATGATTATTGCACTTCCGTTCGGCAAACAAACGATGGCGGGTATATCGTGGAGGGATATACCAAGACATACGGGACATACGGTTTTGATATCTGGTTGGTGAAGACAAATGCCAATGGAGATAGCCTGTGGAGCCGCAATGAGTTTGGTGATTATTCAGAGTCGGTTCGGCAGACCATCGACGGAGGCTCTATCGCTGTAGAACCCACCCGATCTTTCGGTGCGAGCTATCTGGATTTCTGGCTGGTGAAGA
>CBDVDL010000244.1:0-3358 GCA_965372735.1 uncultured Alphaproteobacteria bacterium
TGGAACTCGCGCAAATCGAGTTGCAGAGGATGATCGCCACTGCCGAGGAAATCACGGCGGAAATCCAGTCGAGTGAAAAACGCGCGGTTGACGCGGAAAAAGAAGAGAGTGTGCTCTCGAATCGGAAAAAAGAAATCGAAGGTCAGCTTCTTGAAAAATTCCGGAGCAGAGATGAAGCTGCTCTCGACGTGGATAGACGGAATACCGGATTGGATGAAGCTCGAGAGAACGTCAGACTGAAAGAAGAGAAATTGCGCAGCCTTCGCAGTGAACGTGAGGATGAATTGGATGGCGAACGCCGGCTCGAAAGAGAAATCGCCCGCCTGCAGGCTGAGCGCGAAGCGCTGCTCACCGGAGTGCGCACCAAACACGGCTTGGATCTTTCTGATGAGATATTTGCCGAAGAGCATCCTGACGTTATCGAAGCGGAAACGAATGAAGAACTTGTCGCTGAGCTCCGGAATAAGATTGAACATCTGGGACCGGTGAATCTTCTTGCGATAGAAGAATATGAACAGGAGAACGAACGGCTGCAATCCATGCAGGCCAATCGGGATGATTTGCTCAAAGCCAAAGCGATCCTCGAAGAAACCATTGCGAAAATAAACGAAACCGCTCAAGAGAGATTTCTGGAAACTTTCCGGAAAGTCCGAGCGAACTTTCAAGTACTCTTCCGGGAATTTTTCGGTTCGGGGGAGGCGGATCTTATTCTCAGTGGAACGGATCTTCTCGAAGCCGACGTGACACTATGGGCGAATCCCTCGGGCAAGCGCCTGAAATCGCTCTCGCTTATGTCGGGAGGTGAGAAGGCGATGACAGCTATCGCGCTGCTTTTCGCTCTCTATCAGGTCAAACCGTCTCCGTTTTGCATTTTGGATGAAGTGGACGCACCGCTTGATGATTCGAATATTGTCCGTTTCAATGAGATGATCAAGAAACACGCTCCTGAAACACAATTTATTCTGATTACTCATAATAAACGAACGATGGAAGCGGCGGAAACTCTCTGGGGAGTGACGATGGAAGAAGAGGGAATTTCGAAAGTCGTTTCTGTGCGTTTCGTCACGTAGAAATCGGTTTTGGATGAAGGGAGTAATGTCATGCGCTACGTCAAATCTTCGACTCTTCTTATCCTGTTGTGGTCGGTACAGCAACTGTTTGCCGGATTGGCAATTGATTTGGATCACGCCTGCTATCGCGGGCGGGATTCGCTCATGTATGTTGAGATATTTGCGTCAGTTCAGTGTTCACAGCTTCCCTATGTGGAGACGGATACGGCTCTCGTCGCCGAGTTTCAATTAATCCTTGAACTCGTGCTTCACGACGAAACGATCGCGTCGGATACGCTTCATGGTTTCGATGCGCTCCCCGATACGAGCACGCTGAAACCGGGTCAATTCTTTCCACACCTTTTCGCCTTTTATATGAAACCGGGAAGCTATGAAGCGCGAGCAACTTTGAAAGATGAAATCGGTGCTCTAATCGAACGAATGACTCTCCACCTAAACGTCGTTTTCATTCCCGAAGATTCCCTGTCGATTTCTGATATTGAACTGGCCTGTCACATCGAAATGACGGCTGAAACGACGCGTTTCTGGAAAAACGGTATGCTGGTCTTGCCGAATCCGGTCAAATTCTACGGAACTCAACTCCCGCTTTTCTATTACTACTGCGAATTATACAATTTCCATTTCTCAGCGGAAGCCCCGGACAGTTTCCTCGTCGAGCGACAAATTCGTTCTGCGGAAACCGGCGAGATTACCCGTTCGTTCCCGCCTCGAAAAAAGCAGAAGGTCGGAACGACCGCTGTGGAAGCGGATGGATTTCCGATTTCGGTTTTGCGCACGGGGACCTATCTTTTCCAAATTAAAGTTACGGATTTGTATGATAATCGCATCGCATGGAAGCAGAAGAAATTCTGGATATATCGGCCGGAGGATTTTGAGGCGGGACGTGAATTCCCGGCGGACACCGCTTTCGTCGGGCGCATAGCGGAGTTTGCCCTGCCGGGGATGGAAGAGGAGGATGCAGAGATCGCTCTTGAGCAGATGCGATATGTTCTCACGTCCAAAGAGCTCTCTCGAGTTAGACGGTTGACTTTAGATGGAAAAGTTCAATTTTTGCGAGAGTTTTGGAGTCGAAAAGCTCTCCAAGAAGGTATAACACCGGAAATGGCTCGGTGGAATTATTTCTCGCGCGTAAAATACGCCAACCAACGATTCTCCATTTTCTATTCGAAAGAAGACGGATGGAAAACGGATCGCGGGCGTGTGTATGTACAATTAGGCCCTCCGGATTTAATCGATTACCAAACGGCAAACCCGCAGATACCGGATCATGAGATCTGGTATTATGATAAGATCGAAGGAGGCGTCCACTTTGTATTTGGGGACAAATCCGGTTACGGAGACCTTGATCTCCTGCATTCGACAAAGCGCGGCGAGTTTTATGATTCAAAGTGGCTGGAAAAATTAGCTCGGAAACCTCTGCATGAAGCGGAGCGCATTCGATGAGTAATCTGCAAATCCATACCGATAAGCTCTCGAAAACTTACTATGACAGTCGCCGAGGTGAAATCCGTGCCGCGGCGGATGTTTCCTTGGAATGCTTTGGCGGTCAGGTCTTTGGTCTTTTGGGAACAAATGGTGCCGGTAAAACGACGACTTTACGAATGCTCTCTACAGTATTGCAACCGACGTCAGGTCAAGCGTGGGTGGCTGGTTTTGAAATTACGGAAAATCCTCAAGCCGTGCGTGAACGCATCGGTTTCCTTTCCAGCGACACCGGTGTCTATGGACGTTTGACGGCGCGTGAAATGATGAGTTACTTCGGCAGGCTCTATGGGATGTCTGCCGAGACGATCGAGACCCGCATAGAGGAGATCAGTTCGCAATTTGATATGGGAGAATTTCTCGACAGTCGCTGTGAACGTCTTTCGAGCGGACAGAAACAGAAAGTATCTATCGGCCGGACGATTATTCATAATCCTCCGGTTTTAATTTTGGATGAACCAACGACTGGATTAGACGTTCTGGCGGCGGCGGAAATCGTACGATTTGTCCGCCAAGCTCGAAGCGAAGGCCGTTGTGTTCTTTTGTCCACGCATATCATGCGGGAAGCGGAGAAATTATGTGACCGAATTGCGATTCTTTATGAAGGACGCATCCAGGCCGCGGGGACCTTATCCGAGCTCTATCAGCAGTTTCAAACAGACGATCTTGAGGAGATATTCTTGCAAATTGCAAAGGGAGTAGGCGTGTAGCGTTTCAGCAACCGAACGTGGCATCTGTTTTGCCTGTAGAACCATTGATAAACCGGCGAAGGTTTACAGGCGCTATAGCAGAAAATCGAAATCATC
>CBDVDL010000245.1:0-3349 GCA_965372735.1 uncultured Alphaproteobacteria bacterium
GCAACGGCTTCTTCATCCCGGCAAAGCTCTCCTTTCCAGCGATACTGAGAAATCCCGCCGGGTAGAACGGTGCCGCAGGCAATCAGCCGCTCTTCCACCAGCGCGCGTACCAGAGTCAGCGCAGCGTCCATACTGGGCAGCGTCGTCATCAGGATTATTTCATCGCCGCATTTTTCCATTCAAACATTCTCCTTCTCTATCGTTGACATCGCTGCGAGTCGAAGCCTTGTTTGCAATCATTCGGGCGGACAATACAAAGCAGCCGGAGCGACCACTGTCAGTACCACTCCGGCTCTTCGAAAGCGTCTAAGCTGGTCATCGGTTGTCAGGCTACAGCATCCTTGAAATCCTTGCCGGGGACAAAACGCGGGACCTTCTTCGCGGGAATGTCGATCGCATCGCCGGTGCGGGGATTACGTCCTCGCCGTGCTGACCGTTCTGTCATGGCAAACGTCCCAAAACCTACCAGTGTGACTTTGTCACCATCGGAAACCGTGTCCTTAATGGTGTCCAGAATCGCATCGAGCATTTCCTCGGAAGCGCGCTTGGTTTGACCCGTTTTTGCCGACAGAGTATTTACCAATTCCACCTTGTTCATCAACAATCCTCCTCCGCAAATGCAGAGTATTTTATTTTAGATTTGGCTTTCTAATATGCTACATTTTTTCGAGTTGCAAAAACTATAGGAAAAATTTTGTTAAATGTCAAGTAAAATCTGCATTATTTTGCTCTATCCGTTTCGACAAAGAGAGGATGTTTTATCGCTTTTCCATGTGCAAGTTGCTGAAACCACTTGATTTTCCGGCGGTTTTTCCCTATTCTTAGAAAGAAGACAGAGACGCTAAAAGCGGCATGAATATGGCCGACAGCAAAAAAATAATGACTTATTCCCGCGATGAGACGTTTCAGTTCGGGTTTGATTTGGCGTCCGGCCTGAAATCCAGAGCTATTATCGCGCTCATCGGCCCCCTCGGCGCAGGAAAAACGACTCTCGCGCAAGGGCTGGGCGCCGGGCTTGGAATCGAGGAACCTATCACCAGTCCGGCGTTCAATTACCTGCTCGAATACTCCGGGCGAATGCCGTTTTATCACGCGGATTTGTATCGTATCGAGAACGCGAGCCAATTCCTCGCGCTCGGTTTCGACGAATATTTCGACCGTGAGGGTGTGTTTGTCATCGAATGGGCGGAGCGCATCGCCGATATTTTACCGCCGGAAACGATTCAAATCTATCTGTGTCCTCTCCGCGACGAAGACGCGCGCGAAATTATTGTCTGCAAGGGAGCGCCGCGTATCGATGATTAATCCGCC
This sequence comes from uncultured Alphaproteobacteria bacterium, assembly GCA_965372735.1. Classification (GTDB taxonomy): domain Bacteria; phylum Electryoneota; class RPQS01; order RPQS01; family DYHQ01; genus JAUXGA01. The sequence goes on from CBDVDL010000245.1 coordinate 1,312, forward strand.
GCTCATTTTTTCGTTGGACACGTCCAGCGTTTTCACCGTCTTTGGCCTCACGCGAGGAAGCGATGTGATTGCCGAAGGACGCTTCCGCGCTCCGCTTCAGATGCGCGATCATCTTCCGCTGCAAATTCGCGGGTTCATAAAAGAACATGAAGCCGCGCAGGGTTCCATCGAAGCCATCGCTTGGGCTTGCGGGCCGGGCTCGTTCACGGGGCTGCGCGTTAGTCTTGCACTAACGAAGGGTATCGCATTCGCGCGAGGAATTCCGATTTGGCCGGTGTTGTCTCTGAAAGTGCTGGCGGCAAATGCGCGGGGTTTCGACGGCACGGTCGCAGCGATTATTCCCGCCCGAAAAGGCGAGTGCTATCTGGGGCTTTTCGACGGAGAGGAATTATTGCCGCTTCACGAACCGATTTGTGTGGATTATGCCGAGCTGGAAGCGCAGGTGCCGCAAAATGCCGTGCTGCTCGGGCCGGCAATCAGTGAACTACCCTCGGAGATTCGTGAAGAATTGAAAAACCCGCTTGCACGGGCTCAGGAGCATTTTCACCAACCTTCCGCTTATCATCTCGCCGATTTAGCTCAGGTCGAGTGGCTTGATAAAGAGCCTCCAAATTTAGATACACTTGCTCCTTTCTACCTGAAAGACTTCCCCGCCTGAACAACTAAAACACAAACGACAACCCCCAATAGCTTCGCTGGTCAATGGGCCGCAGCCATCGCGTATCCCTCCATCGGTATCCCGTGTAAAACCGCCAACCGCTCCTTCCCGCGTGCAACGTAAATCCCACTTCCGTCGCGATATGGCCGTGCCATTTGGTTTCGGTCCATGTCGTTTGCAGGCCGCTGTCCAATAGCAAATCAAGATTCGCGTGTTTCCAGCGCGGCCAGCCCAGAAGCGCTCGTGCAAAACCCTCACTCGTGACGGGATTATTAAAGTCAAAGGGGATAACCGGCGTGCCTTTTAGCACCGGGCCGCCTCCGAGAAAATAGCGAAAGAAGAGGTGATTCGCACGGCGCGGTGAAAGCAACGGCGACGAGCTGTAAAAAGGCAAGGTGCCAAGACCGAAGACGAGTGTCGTCCACGATTCAGGCTCAATGTCATAAGTATCTATCGTATGGTGGCAGTCGCGGTGCAAGAAGAGATGCACGGGCACATTGCTGTTATAACGAACCCCCAATCCTTGCTGAAAATATTGAGAGATGACGTCTATGTGAAGGCGCGGAATTCGAGGCATCGTCGCATAGCCGGAAGCCGTGAGGAATTGGAGAAAGAGAAAAAAGGAAAGCTTATCGGGGCTGTGCACCTGCGCGAGAATTTCCGCTCCCAAATCCGTGTAGTAATCCGCCGAATGCGGAACATACACTTGCACCCACATCCGCCCGGAGGGTTCCATCTGCCAGATTTTGCTCGTTTCTGATGCCGATACTATGGGTATAGCTCCGAGTAATAGCAGAATATAGAGCGTTCTTTTAATTCGACTCATTTCTTAAGCGAATCCTTGGATTGAAACAAAACAACACAGCCCGGCCAAATGTTCTGACCGGGCCATTTTGATTGTGCCCGAGGCCGGATTCGAACCGGCACACCCGTTAAGGCGCCACCCCCTCAAGATGGTGTGTCTACCAATTTCACCACTCGGGCAGCAAAAATAAATTTATACCAGCTTTCTTACGGTGACGATGAAGGCTGTTGACTTGCAGGCGGCGGCGTGGTCTGACCTTGCGGAGGCGGCTGACCTTCCACCGGAGTTACTTGCGGCGCTCCTTCACCAGCGGATGGCGTTCCTCCGGTAACGGGAATAGCTTCGCTGCCGGTCGTCGGCACCGGACTAATCGGCTGCACGGCTTCCGTTTGCGTGACACTTCGCACCGTGGTTCGAGCTTTTGACATCAACGCAAGCGCCAGACAAATCACCATGAAAAGCACGGCCAAAATCGTTGTCGAACGCGACAGGAAGTTCGCCGCGCTGCGTCCTCCGAATACCGCCGAGCTGCTCATCCCGCCCGCGATTCCCGCCAGTCCGCCTCCCTTGGAAGC
>CBDVDL010000246.1:0-3346 GCA_965372735.1 uncultured Alphaproteobacteria bacterium
CTAGCATATTTGAGCGAGAGGCCTCCATAAGGATGTTTTTGGGGATAATGGTTTCTTGCGGAAGGTTGAAGCGGCTCGAGTTGCGCCGACTTTCGGCACGTACCGTGACCTGAAGCTTCGTGTGGTGGATGCACGGCAGCGTTTTTTGAATCGGCTCAAAGGCATAGAGGAACCGGAAAAGAAACGGAAAGCCATAGGTGAAGAATTCATCGCTGTCTTCCGGGAAGAGGCCGAAAAAATCGGCGAGTTTGATTTCTTAGCTCAGGGAACATTGTATCCCGACGTGATTGAAAGCACATCCGTGCACGGGCCGTCCGCCACTATCAAGTCGCATCACAATGTCGGTGGTTTACCGGACGTGATGCACGTGCAGCTCATCGAGCCGTTGCGGGAACTCTTCAAAGACGAAGTACGCGCGGTCGGTCGCCTACTCGATTTGCCTCCGAAAATTCTTGATAGACACCCGTTTCCCGGCCCCGGACTTGCCGTGCGAATTCTCGGAGAAGTCACAGAAGCACAGCTTGATATATTGCGCGAAGCGGATGCGATTTTTATCGAGGAGCTGCATCGCAGCGGCTGGTACGAACGCGCGTCTCAAGCGTTTGCTGTTTTGCTCCCTGTCAAGACGGTCGGAGTGATGGGAGATGAGCGAACCTATGAATCAGTGATTGCGCTTCGCTCTGTCGATACATCGGATTTTATGACGGCGGATTTCACGCGCATTCCCTTTGAAGTATTGGCAAAAATCGCCGGCAGAATCGCAAACGAAGTGCGCGGTGTTAATCGCGTGGTCTATGATATAACAACCAAACCTCCAGCAACCGTGGAGTGGGAATAGGCTATCCTATGTGTGGAATTATTGGTTATATTGGTGAGCGCGATGTTGTTCCGGTTCTCATCCAAGGACTGAAACGAGTGGAATATCGCGGGTATGATTCAGCGGGCATTGCTCTGTTCGGACCGGGCGGGCTGCTGATTAAGAAGGACAAAGGGAAAGTCGCGCATCTGGAAGAATCCGTCAACGGTCAGCAAATCGAAAGCTCGGCAGGAATCGGTCATACACGCTGGGCGACGCATGGCGAACCGAATGCGGTGAATGCTCACCCGCACACCGATGGAAAAGATTTCATCGCTTTGGCTCATAACGGAATTATCGAAAATTACATGGCTCTGCGCGAAGAACTCCAACAGAGTGGTCATGTATTTAAGAGTGAAACAGATACGGAAACCGTCGCGCATCTGATTGCCGAAGTCTATGATGGAGATTTGTTGGAAGCCGTCCGTCGCGCTTTGAAACTTGTTCAGGGAACGTACGGATTAGTAGTGATGTGCGCTGACAGACCGGATGAAATCGTTGCGGCGAGACTTGGTAGCCCCTTAATTATTGGACACGGAGACGGTGAGAATTTTGTAGCTTCGGATTTGGCGGCTTTTGTCCAATTCACACGGAACGTGACGTACATGGAAGATGGTGAAGTCGCCCTGATTACGAGAAATAAAATCACCCACAAGACTCTTGCCGATAAAGTCGTGCCCAAGAAAATCGAAAAAATCTCTTTCGACATCGAGCATATCGAAAAGGGCGGCTATCCTCATTTCATGCTCAAAGAAATCACGGAACAACCCCGTACGATTGGAGATTCTATGCGTGGGCGGCTTCTCAGTGAAGAAGGAACCGTTCGTCTGGGGGGGATGCGTGAAAAAGAAGAGCAGTTTTTAGGCGCCAAACGCGCGGTCTTCGTCGCCTGTGGAACGTCATGGCATGCGGCTCTTGTCGGCGAATATCTTTTCGAAGAGATGGCGGGATTGCCGGTTGAAGTCGAATACGCTTCCGAATTCCGATACCGAAGTCCGGTACTTGACGATAAAACGATTGTTTTTGCCATTTCTCAATCCGGCGAAACAACCGATACGTTGGCGGCCATACAGGAAGCAAAGCGCCGCGTCGATACGGTTTTCGGTATCTGCAATGTTGTCGGTTCGTCGATTGCGCGGACAACGGATGCAGGGGTTTATCTTCATGCCGGTCCGGAAATCGGCGTTGCATCCACAAAAGCTTTCACATCGCAAATCGTCGTCCTGGCGATGCTGGCACTGAATCTGGGGCGTCATCGTCAAATATCAGCGGCGGAAGGACACCGCTTTATTAAGGAGCTTCGAGAGATTCCGCGCAAAGTCGGAACGATTTTGAGTCAGAGTGAAAAGATCGAAGAAATCGCCCGACAGTACAAAGACCACCGAAACTTCCTCTATCTTGGTCGAGGAGTTAATTTCCCGGTTGCGCTCGAAGGAGCGTTGAAGTTGAAAGAGATTTCCTATATTCATGCGGAAGGTTATCCCGCCGCGGAAATGAAACACGGTCCGATTGCGCTTATTGATGATGAGATGCCGGTGGTATTCATCGCGATTCAGGATGGAACCTACGAGAAAGTCCTTTCGAATATTGCCGAAGTGCGCGCACGCCGCGGGCATGTTATCGCTATCGCGACGGAAGGGGATAAAGACATCGCCAAATGTGTGGATCATGTTTTTTATGTCCCCGAAACACATCCGATGCTCAGTCCTTTGCTGACAGTCATCCCACTTCAGTTGCTGGCGTATCATGTCGCGGTTATGCGCGGATGCAATGTCGATATGCCGAGAAATCTCGCGAAAAGTGTCACCGTTGAGTAAAAATAAACCAGTCTGGATTATTGTGTCAACATCCGATAAAAGCCAACGCTTTTTTTTAAACCGCTTTTTCCAGCGCGTTTTGATAGGTCTTGTCGTATTTTATATGTTCGGAGCACTCGGCTTTGGCGCGTCTCGTTTTGACGATGCTATGGAAGCATTCCAGCGGGGGAAGATGGCGCGAGCGCAAAAATTACTTGAAAGAATCTTAAGCGCTCCGAAACTCGAACAAGAAGACGCGGCAATGTTCTTGCTCATTCGCGTTCATTTGGCGCGTCGCAATGAAGCGAGAGCGGCTGATATTGCCGAGCGATTCGTGAAGCGTTTCCCTGACAGCCCCTATTTCGATGATGCTCATTATGCGATGGCCGAAGCGCATTTCTTACGTGGAGATTTAGTCAGATGTGCGCAAGTGCTGGCATGGGTCATCGAGAATGCGCCGGATGAACGTCTTCAGCAAAAAGCGCGAATAGTTTTACCGCAGCTTGCTAAAAAAGCCCGTTCGGAAGAAGAAATCGCAAGGCTGGAGGAAGTGAGTGCTATACCCGTTCCTTCGGAATTTCCGATTTCTTCCGGTGCCGTTGTTGTGTTGCTTGCTTTTCCTGACCGGGACGCGCCGGAAGCTCGCGCTTTGCGCCGCGCAATGGAGTTCGCTGCTGCACGAGGCCATCTGCGT
>CBDVDL010000247.1:0-3342 GCA_965372735.1 uncultured Alphaproteobacteria bacterium
ATCAGTGTTTCGATAAAAAGACCCACCAGCGCGGAGGTCCATGAGAGTTTCTCTCCGAGGGCTTCCGGTCGCAATACAAATCGCCGAAACACGAGACCTGAAATTCCGATAGTGGCCAGAATCGCGAAAAGGGCAACAACACCACTGTAAACGTGATGAAAAGAGCCTTCTCCCAGTGGGTGCCAGCCGTAGCGAGTCGAGAAGTGATGGAACGTTTCCAACATGAAAAGAAGGAAACCCCAGAAGACGAAGGCATGCAAAAGACCGGGACCCGGTCGCCCGGCAATATTTCTCTGTTGGAAGAGAACGTCTTTCAGGAAACGAACGATGCGGTCACCGATTCGGTCCAGACGAAAACCACCCTTGGCCTTCGCAACCAATTGGAGCCGTTTCCAAATCGGTTGAAAAAAAAGACCGAGAGAAATAATAATTAGAATGGTAAGAAGAATCTGTTCCATCACGTCGTAAGACAGTTATTAGAAATCCATCGCCAGATGCAAGAGGGTGCGGACACCGGCTCCCGAGGCGACTTTCGGCGGCTGGATACTGGACGCTTTTGCGCCAATGGCTGTCCCGGCGATATCCAGATGCGCCCAGGCGGTTTTCCCGACGAATTCCTGCAGGAAAGCGGCGGCTGTGCTCGCGCCGCCCCATCGACCGCCCGTGTTTTTGATGTCGGCGATGTCACTCTGGATATCATCGGTGTATTCTTTGAAGAGTGGAAGATGCCAGAGCCGTTCACCCGCGCGTTCTCCGTTTCGCTCGATAACTTTCCGGAAGCTTTCGCGATTCGAAAAGAGTCCCGTCGCATGATGCCCCAACGCCACGACACAGGCTCCCGTCAAAGTCGCCAAGTCAACGACGGCGGATGGATTATAGGTCTTGACCGCATGCACCAGCGCATCGGCGAGCACCAGACGTCCTTCCGCGTCGGTGTTCAGTATTTCGATGGTCTTACCATTGGAAGCGGTGATGATGTCTCCGGGTTTGTAAGCGGTGCTGCTCGGCATATTTTCCACAGCGCCGATGATGCCGATGACATTGCATTGAGGTTTGAGTCGCGGAATTCCGCTCATCGCACCCAAAACAGCCGCTGCTCCGCACATATCCATCTTCATCTCATCCATCTTTTCGCCGGGCTTGATGGAGATGCCGCCACTGTCGAATGTCACGCCTTTCCCCACGAAGACCAGTGTCTTTCGAGTGCGTGGAGTTTTGTATTCCATTAGAATCAGTTTCGGAGGTTCGGCGCTTCCTTTGGCAACCGCCAAAAGAGCGTTCATGCCGAGTTTCTTCATATCCTCTTGCTCGAGTATCTTTATCTTGAGCCCGCTTTTGGCAAGTTTCTTGGCTTCTTTCGCAAGGTAGGTGGGAGTGACGAGATTGGATGGGCCGGTGCCTAAATCGCGGGCGAAATTCGTCGCCTCCGCCAGGATTTTTCCCTGTTCGATGCCTCGGTTTCCCGCCGTCCGCCGTTTCGAATCTTCATAGTGAAAAACGACCGAAGCGAGCTCTTTAGCCTTTTCCCGTGCTTTAGCACGGTACGCAATATAGCGATAATTTCCCAAGACAGCGCCTTCTGCAGCGGCGCGCGCCATATCTTCCGCAGGTAAATCCGTGGGGCGTTTGCTCGCTGTGATACAAACAAGAGTCCGCGCATCTAAATCGCGAGCTTTGCGCACGACCGCTCCCATTGCAAGGCGGATGGTATCCCAATCGAAATCCTTACGCGTGCCGAGTCCAATCAGAAGGATGATTCGGGCAACGCCTTCGTTCGCGAAATGAACGACGAGCTCACCCGATTCACCCTTGAAATCGCTCGCGCGAATGAGACGGCGGACTTCCCGCAGCGTCGGCGCGTTGAGCAGGTTCAGTTTCGACCTTTGTATCTCGTCATCAAACAGGAAGAGGGCGAGAGCGCCCGGTTTGCCTTTCACCGGGCCTAAAGCGGTAGAAAGTTTCATTGTTAAGTCTTTCTTTCTTCTATTACGGTTCTACAGAATAGTCTATGGGAGCTATTTCGCTTCATTCCATTCGCGCACCAGACGCGCGACAATGTCTCCCGCGGGCGGAATATCATGGATTCGTCCGGCGCCCATCCCGGCCTCGAACTGCCCTTCCCGCCAGTCACCTTCGAAAATCCCCAATCGTTCGCGGTGTTTGCCCAGGAGCGCTTGTTGTTCTTCCTCGCTCGCGCCGCGAGTTTCGGCTTCAGCACAGCTCTCAGCGAAAGGATTGCGCAGCATGCGCACCGGGCCGATTTTTCTTAAGGCGAAGACAGTGCCGGTGTCCGTGGCATCGAGAATCGCCTGCTTGTAGCGCTTGTGAGCCGATGATTCCACGGTGGCGGCGAAGCGCGTTCCGATTTGGACGGCTTCCGCGCCCAGTGCGAATGCGGCAGCGAGACCTCGACCATCCACAATTCCACCAGCGGCAATCACCGGTATCGAAATCGCGTCCACAACCTGCGGTACTAGAACGAATATGGGAATCTCGTCAACGCCGTTGTGACCACCCGCTTCGGTTCCCTCGCAGACGACCGCATCCACTCCCCGCGCTTCCGCTTTTATCGCAAGTGATGTTGACGGTACAACATGCACAACCGTTGCACTTTTCTCTTTCAGCATCGGCGTGAATCGACCCGGATTACCGGCGGAAGTGAAAAAAATCTTCACGCCTTCATCGAGAGAGACTTGTACGAGTTCGTCTGCGTCACCGCGCTGGAGTGGAATATTGACACCGAAGGGAGTTTTATTTTTAAGAGCTTCTTTTGCTTTCCGAATGTGAAGCCGCAAAATATCCGGTTTCATGGAACCCGCGCCGATAAGCCCTAATGCGCCTGCTTCGGAAACTGCCGCGCACAGCTCCCATCCCGCAACCCAAACCATTCCCCCCTGAATAATAGGCCACTGGATGCCGAGGAGTTCTGTAATTCGATTCTTGCGGATTGTATCGTACTTTCTCTAAGAATCCTTGGAAAATAGATCCTTTTATGTGGGTTTCAAGAACAACCGCCGCGCTGAGAAAACTAGTATTTCCCAGCGCGGCGCCCTTGGATTTCTTAGGTAAGGAGTTGCTATCCTGACGGGGTTGTCGGGTGAGTATCTTTAAGAAGATTCAAGCGACTCACGGGTCTTCCCTCTAATTCACCGTCGTATTGAGCGTGGGTTGTCAGCTCGCTGTTTCTCAACAGGAATTCCCGATCAAGATAGAAGTCTTTCCGCGCATAGGAAGCCAAATCGAGGTCGAACGAATCCATACGTATCGCATCTTCAGGGCAGGCTTCGACACAGAGTCCGCAGAAGCAGCAGAGAGCGTTGTCGACGGTGAACGATATGAGGG
>CBDVDL010000248.1:0-3319 GCA_965372735.1 uncultured Alphaproteobacteria bacterium
AGAAACCCGCTCCGCAAACCATTGATTGATTTGCTTCATCTGACGTGTCGCGACGGTCTCCATATGCAGGAAGACTTCCTGCGTGACGGCTTGCTTCGCAAAATAATACCCCTGATAGCCCATGAAGATAAGGGGAATCAACGCGACAATCAAAAACCATCGCAAAAGACGCGTGCCAATTTTACCGAAAAGCACCACGAAATCCTCATCTCACCAAAACAGAAACAAGTTACCACAAAACCGTGAGAATAACAAGGTGGAGTGAACCTCAAAAACCGGACAGTTTCCAGGGGGGCGTTATAATATATACGCTGGGGGTTGTTTATCAATGATTTCGAACTCATTTGGCGGTTTATACCCAGGTGCGGCGGACAGGTTGAAGCGCCTTTACACCCGTTATAAAAGAACGGGCTCTCGTTTTTCATGGGTCGAAACCTTGCACTGACTATTACCCGTCTTCTTGAGAAGAAATGTCGAAGTCAAGGTCTCACGAAATGTGAGGCCTTTTTCTATTTGTCTGAACATGTGCTATGATAGAGTTCGCAGCAAGTTCTCAGTTGATTATTTTAACGACATAGAGGCATTCTTTTTGTATGTAAATTGATAATAAAGAAAGCTTGTCTAAAAAAATCGGTATCACATCGGTTCTGTTCTTCAGCATTCGCCGAATCAAGCTGATGTCCGAGGCGGCAGGGATTTAAACAGCGGAATCGGTAGAGGAATAATGTGCCGAAGGGTCAATTGTATTTTATCCTTCGATGCCTTCACCGGGCAAGCTTTCGTGGTTGAGGGGATATTGCATGGGAGCCACTGCTATGAATTCCAGAAAAACGAAAGCTCAGCTCATCGAAGAGTTGAAAACGCTTCGCAAACAATTAACAAAAGCCGAGAAAGCGGAAGCCGAACACAAGCATTCTTCGAGATTTCCGTCGCATCGAAAAATGAATAAAGGTTCTCTTATGAGAAACATCGAATACTTAACGGCGGCATTTAGCGGCAGAAATATCCCCCGACTGTTCGTAGCGTTCTTATTCATTCTCGTTACGACCGTCATTTGTCGGGCAGATACTACCCGGGTCAAGATTGGTGTGCTGGCCAAGAGGGGCACTGAGCGATGTCTGGAGAAGTGGGGGCCTACAGCCGACTACCTGACCGCCCAGCTCCCCGAATATTCCTTTGAAATCGTTCCACTATCTTATGAGGAAATCCTCCCGGCGGTTGAAAACGGCGACGTTGATTTTATTCTGGCGAACCCTTCTTTCTATGTGGAACTGGAAATGAATTATGGTGTCAATCGACTGGTGACACTCAAGAACCTCCGCGAAAAAGGTGCTTACACAGTCTTCGGCGGGGTTATCTTCTGCAAGGCAGACCGCAACGATTTACAAGAGCTCGATGATTTGAAGGGCAAGAGCTTCATGGCCGCGGATCAGACCTCACTCGGAGGCTGGCATGCGCCTTGGCGGGAGTTGAAAGCACATGGCATCAATCCTTATCGTGACTTTGCTGATATGCAGTTTGGTGGCACGCATGACGCCGTTGTCTATGCAGTCAGGGATGGCGAAGTGGATGCCGGCGTGGTTCGGACAGACGCGCTTGAACGCATGGACGCCGAGGGCAAGATAAATATTGGAGAATTCCGCGTCTTCAAACATCATTGCCCTCTGACAGAAGAGTATTTTCCTTTTGTCCATAGCACAAGATTGTATCCGGAATGGCCTTTGGCTGATACCGAACCTACTCCGGATGAACTGGGACGGGAGGTAGCTGTTGCATTGTTACAGATGCCCGCGGACTGTCCGGCAGCCAGGGCCGCGAAATGCGCCGGATGGTCAATTCCTCTCAACTACCAGTCGGTCCACGAATGCCTGAAAGAGCTGCGTGTCGGACCCTACAAGGATTTAGGGAAAATAACCTTTGCCCAAGCATTCAGGCAGTATTGGTATTGGCTTGTTATCGGCATCTGTTTGATCGTTTTGCTTTTCATAGCTTCAAGCGCGTTGCGCGTTTGGCGTATCAATCGCAGACTTTACCAATTCAAATCAGACCTCGAAGAGGAATTAGTCGAGCGCAAGCAGGCGGAGGAAGCGCTGCGCGAGAGCGAGGAACGGCACAGAGCGATCTTCGAAACGGCCGAGGATTCCATATTCACTAAAGACTGCTCTCTGAAGTACACTCGTGTGAACCCGGCGATGGAAAAGCTGTTTGGCATATCGGCGGAAAAATTAATCAGCAAATCAGATGTTGAGCTTTTTGGCGAGGAAGTTGGAAAGCACATTCACGAAATCGATCGGTGCGTGTTAGGCGGTGAGGTCATCGAAGAAGAACATACGAAATCAGTCAAAGGAGTTACCTATACTTTCCATACTGTCAAGGTACCGCTCCGCGATAGTAATGGCGACATCATCGGACTCTGTGGGATTGCTCGTGATATTACCGAGCGCAAGAAACAGGAGGAAATACTTGATCTTGAAAGAAAACAACTTCTATCCATTTTCGATAGCGTCGATGAAATTATTTATGTCGCAGATCCAGAGACTTATGAGGTGTTATACGCCAATCCGACGCTCGTAAAAGCATTCAATAAGAAACTTGTCGGCGAAACCTGTTATAAAGCCCTCCAGAACAGAGAGACTCCTTGTGAGTTCTGCACTAATGAAATCATTCTCAAGAACAAAGGCAAGCCGTACAGATGGGAATATCACAACCCCGTTATCAACAGAGACTACGACATAACCGACCGGATCATTAAATGGACTGACGGAAGGGATGTCCGGTTCGAACTCGCCATAGATATCACCGAGCGCAAGCAGTCAGAGAAAACGATGAGGCTATTTTTGCATGCTGCGGGGAGTTCAATTGACGGTATAGCTATGAGCGACCTTGAAGGTAGAATTATCTACGTAAATGAAGCATTTGTCAAAATGTTTGGCTATGCGAGAAAAGAATTAATCAGGAAGAAGCTCTCCCCTATGTGTCCCGCTGATCAGCAACCGAGGTTGGAAGAAGCGATGAAGGCAACAGCGGAAGGCGGTTGGAAGGGAGAGTTGGTTGGCAGGAAAAAGGATGGCGAACTCTTTCCAATGGTGCTCACTTCGTCAAGAGTGGTGAATGACGAAGGAAATGCTATTGCACAAATGGCGATTTATAGTGATAACACCGAGCGCAAGCAGGCGGAGAAAAATCAATTCGTATTACATAACATCGCTGCGGCAGCAAATACAGCCGAAGACCTTAACGAGCTGTTCAGAACAATCCAAAAAGAGCTCGGCACCCTTTTAGATACAACCAATTTCTATATTGCGCTATATGACAAAGA
>CBDVDL010000249.1:0-3314 GCA_965372735.1 uncultured Alphaproteobacteria bacterium
TTGAGGGAACTAAATTGAAGGCTAACGGGTTAGAATTTATTCTGAGGGTCGAACGAACGACAGCGAGAAACGGCGAGTGAACCTGCTTCACTAAAAATTAAATGCTTTTGCATATCGAAAGGCAGCATCATGCCAGACAAGGCAAAAAAGAAAAAACGACCAACAAAAGACGCACTGTATGGTCCCGAGGACAAAGAATCCTTCCGGGAAATCATCATGCGCAAGCGCGCTAAGCTTCTGGAGGAACTTGGCTACCTCAAAGAAACGTCCGAGACGACTCTCGAGGAATATTCGGGCGACAACTCCACCTACAGCTTCCACATGGCCGACCAAGGGACAGACGCTCAAGAACGCGAAAAGGCTTTCCTGTTCGCGCACCGCGAGGGCAAGTTTCTGGCGCATCTCGACCGAGCGCTGGAGCGCCTTAACGACGACACCTACGGCTACTGCGCCGAATGCGGGGAACCGATTGCCAAAGCGCGGCTTGAAGCGGTACCTCATGCGCGCATGTGCGTTGATTGCAAGACAAAACTGGAAGAAAAATAATGGCGCCAGTCCTCCGGATTTTCGGAGTTGCTTTCGTGCTTGTTGTCCTTGACCAGCTCAGTAAAGCCGCGGCGCTTGCGTATCTCTCTCCGGGATTGTCCGTACCGGTCATTGGGGAGCAGTTCTTTCGTCTGACACTTGTCGAAAATCCCGGAGTCGCTTTTGGCTTGCGCCCCTTCCCTCCATTCCTCCTGCTCATTATTACCCTGATTGCCGGCGCGGTCCTCTCAGGTTTTCTGGTACAATTGGTCCGTAAACGCTCACCGCTGCGTTTTCCGGTGATGCTTCTTTTGGCGGGCGCGGTCGGCAATCTGATAGACCGCATCCGGTTCGGCCATGTCACGGATTTCCTCGATTTCGACTTTCCTGATTTCATCATGCAGCGATGGCCGGTGTTTAACGTCGCGGACAGTTGTGTCACGGTCGGCATGATTTTACTTGCGGCGATGACGCTTTTTTCCGCGCGACATTCCTCCGGACAAAAAACGATTTCATAAGGAGACCCCCCTGACATCCCCCCGCACGCGGAGGGATATATAGAATCTCCCCCCGTTTACGGGGGGAGACCTTTATAATACTATGAATGAACATGAGCAAATAAATTCCACGAGTCCGCTGGTGTTGACGATTTCGGCAGGGCAGCAGCCGGAGCGTCTCGATCAGTTTCTGACGCACGCACTCCCGCAGATTTCGCGGCACAAGGTACATCAGCTCATCGAGGCGGGACTCGTAACAGTCGATGACCATGTTCCGAAGAAAAGCCGTAAAATTTCGCCCGGTGAAGTCATTGCTATTTATTTCAAAGACCAACCTCCGCAGGATGTGTTGCCTGAGGCGATGGAGCTGGATATTGCTTACGAAGATGAGCACCTGCTTGTGGTCAACAAACCCGCCGGGATGGTGGTGCATCCGGCGCATGGTCATTTCGAGGGCACGCTGGTCAATGGCCTGCTTCATCATTTAGGACTCGACGATGTCGGTCCGACGATACGGCCGGGCATCGTTCATCGGCTCGATAAAGGCACTTCAGGTTTGTTAGTGGTCGCCAAGAACGAACACGTCCACCGGCAGCTGACCGAGCAATTCAGCGCACACACTATCAAACGCGAATACGCTGCGCTTGCGTGGGGACGTTTCGATGCGAACACAGGCACGATTGACCAGCCTATCGGGCGACATCCGGGAGACCGCAAGCGATTCAGTGTCGTACGCGGCGGGAAATCCTCTGTTACTCATTATACGGTTCACGAGACGTATGCATCGTGCAGTTTCTTAACGCTGCGGCTTGAGACAGGCCGCACGCATCAGATTCGCGTTCATCTATTACACATCCGCCATCCCATCGTGGGAGATCCGAATTACGGCGGACGCGAGAAACGGTTTGGAGGCCTTCCCGGCCAGCGCCGACTGCTCATGGAAAAGGTGCTTTCGATACTAAACCGCCCTGCGCTTCATGCCCGGACACTTCAATTTTACCATCCTGTGCTCAAAAAGGACATGAAATTCGAGGCGGATTTGACGGAGGACTTCGCTAACGTATTGGAAATATTGCGTTCAGATAGTCTAAAAGATGCTTGACAATTATAGAAATATCACGTATATTAGTGTTTCTGACTTTTTATGAACCGCTAAACAGGTACAGGTAATATGACAAAATCCATTCCTTTCCGGATATTCATCGTTATCGCGTTAATCATTCTCGGAGCGGTCTATCTTTATCCGACGCTGCGTTACGAACAGCTCTCGCGAAAAGAAACGCATGAGCTTGAGCAATTAGCAGAGTTGACGGGTTATTCGCTTTCGTCACTGGCGACGGATATTTACTTGGACGAGATCGACTTGAAAGGCCGGATAAAAGAATCCAACCTTGACGAGGCGACGAAAGCCGCTGCGATGGAACAGATTGACTATCTGCGCGGGCCATTTCGCGACCAGATTAAGTATCACCGCAAAAAGGCAATCAAGCGCGGGCTTGACCTTCAGGGCGGGATGCGCATGGTCATGGAAGTGGATCTGGTGGAGCTTGTGAATAAAGCGGCGAAAGGCAAAGATGAACGCATCGAGCCGATATTGGAAGAACTCAAGCAGCAAGCTTTAACAAACGATATCAATATCCTCGAAACGCTGGAATTGCTGTGCCGCGAAAAAGGTATTTCGCTGGCGACATATTGGGGCGAACCCGGTCAGAGCGACGAATCGGTTCGACGCGATCTTCAGGATGCCGCTGATGACGCGATTAATCGTTCCCTGGAAATCCTGCGCAACCGCGTGGACCAGTTTGGTGTTTCCGAACCGACGATTTCGAAGCTCGGATCCCGGCGGATATCCATTGAGCTTCCGGGCGTGAAAGACCCATCGAGGGCGCGCGAATTGATTGGCCGCACGGCACTGCTCGAATTTAAATTGGTCGCCAAGCCGGAACACACGCAGGATGTGCTTCTGAAGATTGATAACGTAGTCAAAGCGGGCATGGGAATCGACACGACGACGGTTGTCGACAGCGCGCTTGTGGAAGCTGAAAGCGACAGCGTGACGGCGGCTACCGAAGAAGAGGTGATGAAAGCTGAGGATCTCTTCGGAGAAGCGGAGGAATTGGGTCTCGAAGGAGACGTTGTTGATTCCGCAGCGATAGAGAATCCTTTCTTAAGCCTGCTGGTGGGCGGCGCGTCGAATATTTTGGTCCCGGCGAAAAATAAAGCGAAAGTCAATCGCATCATTCATTCACTCGATGTGCAGAAGAGTATGCCGAATGATCTGGAATTCCACTG
>CBDVDL010000250.1:0-3278 GCA_965372735.1 uncultured Alphaproteobacteria bacterium
TATTAACAAAACTGCTCGCTTGAAAAGCCCGGCATCCACCAGCGCCTGGCAAATGAATTCCAACATGCGGTCGATGGTTTCAAGCGTCGCAATGTGAGAGCTTGTCTGGAAAAGATATGACAACGTATCGCGGTAATGAACAACTTCTGCCGTGCGATCTTCAATCGTCTTTTCCAACTCACGGTTCAATGTTTCCAACCGCTGCTGATAACCAGCATTCTCTTTTATCAGACGCGCCTGTTCCAACGCACGCTGCACCAGAAGCCCGACTTCTCGCAAGTTCGGGAAAGGCTTTTTGATATAGGCAAAGATGTGTTCTTCAATCGCCGCGATGGCATCGTCCAAATCGCCCATCCCGGAGATGACAATTTTGAGCATCTGCGGAAATCGTTCATTGAAATCGCGCACGAGGGTAAGCCCGTCGATTTCTCCGGGCAGACGGAGATCCAGCAGCGCGACATCCACATCTTTCAGATTGGGCAACGCGGACGCTTCTTCACCGGTCGCCGCCGACCATACCCGATACCCCTCCTGCTCCAAAAACGCTCTCAGCATTTTTAGGATATTCGGATCATCATCAACGATTAGTATGGTTGCAAGTTTCGATTCCAAACCGAGGCACTTTTCCCGTTTTTAAACGAAAAAGAAAAGGGACCGAACGGAAGTTCTTCCGCCGGTCCCCATGGGTCATTTATCTTACCACAGATTCGTCTGCCTTATTTCAACCGGCAGTTTTAATATACATATCGTGGCATCATTTCGCAAGTCATTTTACATGCAGAATTAAATTTCTTTAAACCCTGCAGAAAAGGTACGTGACCTCGTAACCTCCTGTTTCTCCGGCAAAGCGTTGATTTTCCGATAAGATTTCAACGCTAAGAACCCAGCTAAAGCTCCGAGATGAGCATTACGCAGTGAGGAATCTTCCGAATTCGGCGACAAGCCTCTCAATACCGGCGGCGACTTCTGATATATTCTGTCCTGTCATATAGGCCGGCGTGGAGACAATCCGATGCTCCTCGTCCACGACACAATCATTTGTCGGACAATTCACATGCTTTGAGCCGAAGTTTTCAATGGATTTCGCCGTTCCGGCATCCGTTCCGATGGTAAGCTTCGGATGAATATCATGACCTTTCAGGGCGCGGGCTAAAATCACCGGCGAAATGCAAATGACCCCGACAGGCTTCTTCGCTTCAACCATCTTGACAAGGAATTCCTGAACAAGCGAGTTCATCTGACAGGCATCACCCTGCGTCGCATAGTCACAGTAATTCTTTGCCGCGCCAAATCCGCCGGGTAAAATCACTCCGGCAAAATCAGCAACACTGACCGACGAGAGCTCTTTGATTTCCCCGCGGGCAATGCGCGCCGATTCCGTCAGTACATTGCGTGTTTCTCCGGAAACAGGCTGACCTTTCATATGGTCAACAACATGCATCTGAGGAATATTCGGTGCGAGACATTGATAGGAAATACCGGCTCTGTCGAGCGCTAAAAGCGTCAGAACAGACTCGTGAATTTCCGCACCGTCAAGATACCCGCAACCGGAAAGAATAACCGCTACTTTCGCCATGAGACAACCTCACGTATTCGTCGGAATTAGATGTTTGCCTTGGCAATCGTCCCGCGAACGTGGTCAATGCTTTTCTTGAAGAGCGCCTTTTCTTCGTCATTCAAAGGCATCTCAAGAATGCGCTCGGCTCCGCCGCGACCCAACACGACAGGCACGCCCATGTAAATATCTTTTTCGCCATATTCGCCGGTGAGATACACACAGCAGGGTAGAACGCGCTTGCGGTCTTTCACAATCGAATCGACCATTTCCACTACGGCTGCGGCAGGTGCATAGTAAGCGGAACCTGTCTTCAAGAACTTCACAATCTCTGCACCGCCACCACGCGTGCGCTGCATAATCGCATCCACGCGTTCCTGCGACATCAGATTTCCGATGGGAATACCGCCGACCGTCGTAAGACGCGGCAACGGAACCATCGTGTCTCCATGACCGCCCAATACCATCGCTGAAATATCGCGCACCGAAACGTTCAGTTCCATCGCAATAAAAGCGCGCAGGCGAGCGGTATCCAGAATTCCTGCCATTCCAAAGACGCGCTTGTGAGGGAATTTTGAAACTTTGAGCGCGACGTAGGTCATCACATCCAGAGGATTCGATACGACGACGATAATGGCATTCGGAGACTTCGCGGACGCACTTCCAATGGCATCTGTGACAATCTTCGTATTCGCTGCGAGGAGATCATCACGGGACATGCCGGGTTTGCGCGCCAATCCTGCTGTCATGACGATAATGTCCGAATCAGCGGTTTCGTTGTAATCCGTCGTTCCATGAACAAACGTATCGGATCCATGAACAGGCCCGCTTTGAAGCGTATCAAGGCTTTTGCCTTCAGGGATTCCTTCCAGAATATCCACGACAACAACTTCCTTCGCCAACTGTTGTTGAGCCAACATCAATGCAGTTGTCGCGCCTACATTTCCGGCTCCAATGACGGTAATCTTCATTGTACTCTCCGCGATGTTTGTGAAATGTGTATCAAGTATTTAAGAAATTGACCCCCTGTCGAGAACTTCAACAGGGGGATATAGGAAGATTAAACTTCGGCAGGAATAATATGAACTTGACGGCGTCCGCTTCGATGAGCAGCGAATTGAACATGCCCTTCTTTCATGGCGAAGAGCGTGTCATCTTTTCCCAGACCGACATTGCGACCCGGGCGTATTTTCGTCCCCCGCTGGCGAACCAGAATTTCACCCGCATGAACGAACTGCCCGCCATAGCGCTTCACACCCAACATTTTGGGATTGGAATCCCGACCGTTGCGCGAAGCTCCTTGTCCTTTCTTATGCGCCATAATAACTCCTTGTAGAAAATCTTAAGCTTCGATGGCTTCGATCTTCAGTTCCGTAAACTGCTGACGATGTCCGCGCTTGCGTTTATAATCCATACGGCGAATTTTCTTGAACACAATAACTTTCTCTTCGCGGCCATGCCCCAAGACACGTGCCGTGACTTTGCCTTCAACCATCGGCTGTCCAAAGCGCGCCCCATTATCGTCGGAAATCATCAGAATATCCCTGAGTTCCAGCGTTTCACCTTTGGCCGCCTGAAGTCTCGGTACTCGCAGAACCTTGTCTGCTTCGACGCGAAATTGTTGTCCGCCAATGCGACATACAGCGTACATGAATCCTCACTTCCTAATTGCAGTAATTACAATAGGAAAACAATTAAAAATTGGTCTTCTTTCAGAATCTTA
>CBDVDL010000251.1:0-3254 GCA_965372735.1 uncultured Alphaproteobacteria bacterium
AAAAAAAACCGAGAGAACGATTATCCTCTCGGCCATATCAGTTTGTTTTTTATTGGGTTCTTCTAAAGAATTAGAATACAGGCGGGAGTGCAAGGAAGTGAATTTGTACCGGGCACGCTAACGCCATGCCACGGCGGGTGAATACCTCGCCGAGCCGGGTTCAGCGCAGGCATTCATATGATTGACGGCGAACTACCGCGCGTAACCCGGCCGGAATTAGTATCCATACAATTTCCATTACACAATGCAAGAGGCCCCCGTTGTGCATCACCGCTTTGGGTTATTTTCCTGTTTCGGCTGCGATGCCAGATAGGTTTTTATCCAAATCTTTTCTCCCTCCATCATTTTTTTCAGACGCGCTTCTCGATCATCTCCGCCACCGGGTCGTCCACCGCCGCCGGGTCGTCCCATGCTCCCAGACGGGCGACCACCACCGCGATCCATACGTTCTTTCATTTGCGCACGCATCCGTTGAATCTCTTCCTCGTCCATCTGACCGAATTCCAAACCGATGTAGATTTTCTTCCCCGGTTCTGCGGAAATCGCGAACGGCGTCGTGTCGTTTTTGTGAAGCGGAATTGCGAATTCGTAGGTGAAGACACCATCCGCACTCCCGAGGCTAGCCGAAGGTCCGTGCATGCCGTCTGGAGGGATGCTCCTTTCTATTCCTTCAGCGGCGTCGAAGACGATGATCTGATCAATCATTTGAGCCTGCAACGTCATCAGGCGCTGCTGTTGTTCTTCTGAAAGATTGGTTCGAAATGTACTTGTCAGGGCTGTTGTTGAGTCAAAGGGAATTTTGCCAGCGTATGTGATGCTAAAATTCTTCTTTTTCTTTCCGGTGCCGTCCAGCCAAATGGTGATGCCGCGCCGGGCAATGGACATGAGCCATTTCGGATTGGTGAATCGAAAAAGGAGATAAGCGTTGTCGGCATCATTGCTTACTCCCAGCGACACACCCGCATCTTCGAAATAGTGTTTCGGGAGATTATTCCAATCCGCGGCCTGTCCATCAATTTGTATAGGATTTTCAGGCCAGGAACTTTGAATCTTGTCGCTATTACAGCCCGTATTAAAAACAAGACTGACGAGTAATACCGGCAACAGATTTCTTGCTTTTGAAGGCATCAATCTTTCTCCGCCTTTGCGAATGAATCCATTCTAATTCGACACTGCTGCAACCAGATAATCAAGTCTGGCTACAGCAGTGATTTTCAGCCCAGGAGGTGGAGGTTAGGGCTTATTTCGACAGCATCATTTTCTGAACAGATACCGTCGCGCCCGTGCGGAGCTGAACGAAATAGGTGCCGGACGCGAGACCAGTTCCCAGAAAAGTAAACGAGTAATCACCCGAAGACAGCGATCCGTCATGCAGCGTCTCGACTAAGCGACCATTGATATCGTAGATGGACAGTTTGACGTCGGCAACTTCCTGCAGTGAAAACTTCACGTTCGTAGTCGGATTGAAGGGGTTGGGATAGACCGGATGCAAGGTTGCCTTGGCCTCTGTAGCGGATGGGCCGTCGGGCGGCTCGATGTTCGGATTATCACCGAAGCGTCCATTCCCAAACCTGTTTCTCATCCGTTTATGCATTGCCTGAGCTTCTTCGAATTGAACATAGCCGTCGCCATTGGCATCGGCTCGCTCAAATCTCTCCTGAACTCTGTTCGCTCTGCGCATCTCACATCCCGCCTCGAACTCGTCGAAGCTTAGCTTGCCGTCGCCGTTCATATCTCTCTGGTTGAACATGTCCGGCGGCGGCGGATTGTTTCCGCATCTTTCCTGCATTCGGGCGCGCATAGTCAGCGCTTCTTCATGCTGAATGTAGCCGTCGCCATTAGCATCAGCCCTTTGAAATCTTTCCTGAGCTCTATTCGCCCTGCGGTTTTCATGTCCCGCCTCGAACTCGTCGAAGCTAAGCTTGCCGTCGCCGTTCACATCTCTTTCATTAAACATATCCGGCGGCGGCGCATTGTTTCCGCGTCTTCCCTGCCTTCGGGCGCGCATTGCCAGTGCTTCTTCGTGCTGGATATAGCCGTCGGCATTAGCATCAGCCCTTTGGAACATTTCCTGTGCCCTGTTCGCCCTGCGGTTTTCATGCCCAGTTTTGAACTCTTCGAAGTTCAGCTTGCCGTCGCCGTTGAGGTCAAAATTGCTGAACCGCTGTTCAGGATTGCCGCCACGCCCGCCTCCGAATTGTGCGTAACCGGCGACGCCAATAACAAAAAGCGCTATCAGTGCTGCAAGAGACAAGTAAAGCAGCGTATTGTGTTTTGATTTGATTTTCGACATGGTAGACCCTTTCTTCCATATGTTATGTTTCGTGAATCTCGTTTCCTGCTTCACCCATTAGACGAATCCAACTTCTGGTTTATTCCACCACCAATCCGCCGAGGCAGATCCCCTGATCTGCCCGGAATGTAAAACCGGAGGCGAATCTCATTTTAGAGATTATCACCTCCGGTGGAAATGTAAATTTTGAATGTTATCAGCGTCTTCGACCGCGTCCCATTCGCTCATGTTTCATAGGTCGCCCCATTCTCTCGGCGCGGGCTCGCCTGTCACCGATGTGTTTTTCAAGCCGGGCTTTTTGCCTATCGGTTAGCAGCGGTTGAAGTTCTACAAACATGGAATCCATGACAGCGTGCATCTCAAATCGTGTTTCGCGGGTCAGATTTCGGACTTTCGAGGCTGTTTCCTCCACGATAGCCGTGACCGCTTCCCGCTGGTAAGATTCCAGCGGTTCTATAATTTTAATCAGTCGGATAGACAACATATCCGGTCTCATCATATCACCGATTCTTCGATCTCGACTGTCCGCGAGAGTTCTTGCTATAAGCGCGCCCAATACAATTCCAATCAGCAGTGTGCCGATGATAATTAGTGCAGGTTTTACTTGAAGATTCATAGCGCATCCGTAAGGTTACAGTTATCGATTGATGACTCGATGGTCACAGCGGGCAGAGCCAGAGCCGCTTCCAGAGGAGAACGGCCGTTTCCCAGCGAATGTTGACTGGATATATTATAGGTGGCCAAAGCTACAATAAGAACGACAGCCGCCACAGCTACCCGCCGGAATACCCAAGCCAACGCCCGCGAGAAAGATTCGTCTTCTGCCGGGGTGACATTGATTCGATTCATGACGCGGGCGGAGAAGAACGGTTTGAAGGAATCCTCTGTATTCTCT
The DNA here is from genome assembly GCA_965372735.1 of uncultured Alphaproteobacteria bacterium. Taxonomy (GTDB): domain Bacteria; phylum Electryoneota; class RPQS01; order RPQS01; family DYHQ01; genus JAUXGA01. The sequence continues at coordinate 3,189 of CBDVDL010000251.1, forward strand.
TGAATTAGACGAGAGAGACATTGTTCTTCTTCGCCAGCTCGTTTCGTATTATATTTATTTACATTT
>CBDVDL010000252.1:0-3253 GCA_965372735.1 uncultured Alphaproteobacteria bacterium
GGCGGCGGAGTTACGTTACTACTCACTCGCCATCGGATTGAGATTGCCTCTCTTCGCGGGTCTGCGAATCACAAGCCAATCATACAGGACAAGAACAACCGCGGTCAGCAACCCTATACCTCCGAAGATGAGCCACATGATATCCGGCCTGCCCATGTCACGCGCAAGCGAACCGTAGAGCTCTCCGGAAAGCCGCCCGCCGAAAATATTCCCAAGCGCAATCGCCCAGAAATAATATCCCATATACATCGCGACTTTCTGCTTCGGAGCGATACGCCCGACATATTCCTGACTCTTGGGCGACGCGGCCATTTCACCAAACGCGAAGATGATAATCGCGAACACCACCGGCCATCCTGTCGTGAAGAAAGCGCTCATACCGATGCCGACGCCCGCGATGACGATGCCGATAACCATCGCCGTCATGGCGGGAATTCCTCCGATGAGAAACGAAACCAGCACCTGGAAAATAACGATAGCTCCCGCGTCGAAGTTGATGATATATTCCGGATTGACCTGACGATAGTTTTCAGCGAAGGTGTGCACTTCCTCTGTTAGTTTATCCGGCGGCGGATAAACAAGACCCGCGAGCAGATAATTCATTTGTTCCGTATTCAGGTCTTTTCCTTCTTTGACAATGAAGGATGTGATTTGGTCCAGTTCCTCTTTATGGAAAATGGACGCATAATTCGTCGCGAGCGATTGAAGCGCGCCTGAGCTTACCGTGGCAGCGGGATAGGATTGCTCAAACTGCCGATTGACCACACGTCTAAGCAGTGAGTCCACTCCAACGGTCGTGAGGGTGGGCGTCAGTTGAAGCATTTTCATGAAGCCGCCCAAACGAATGGTGTCCACGGTAAACGTCTGAAGAGGAAACGCATTCAGTCGTTCCGTCAGGATTTCCTGAGGAACACGTATCTTGAAATGATAGAGTTCCTTCATGAAAGGCACGACCTCTTCCCCGCTCAATCCCAGTGTTGTCGGATTGCCTCGCTCGATATTCCACGCTTGCGCGGCAGAATCATAGGCCGCGATGTAGCTGCCGTCTTCAATAGCTTCGATGCGCTCCGGCAGAGTACCGGCCTGTTCGGTGACATAGTGTCCTACTTCCGAAGAGACCAACTCTTCGTTCACCGCCGCCATAACGCGCACGATATTATCGCCCCATTCCGGTTGTCCGATGGCATTGCACGCTTTCTTCGTCGTGACAAGCATGTCCTTCGTGTCCACGAAATCGCGGATGAATTCGGGCATGGTGATAAATATCTGGTTAAAGGATGTCCAGAAACCCGAGAGAATGAGCAGGTAAAGCCCGAATCGCCAGTTGCCTAATTTCATCGGCGCGCCGAGACCCGTCCAACCCTTCCCGGCTTTTTGTCGGGCACGGAGCGGAATATCTATCAGAAGATTGAAAGCAATCCACCCTATGGTAGTAAGCGCCATCGCCGTCCAACCGAAATCCCTTCCGGCAACCATGAGCATAATTAAAATTCCGAAGATCAAAATGAAGAAGCGCCCGTTACCGAGAACTTCCACAAGCCCCCCGAGAACCTGCTTGATGGAGCGCGCTCCCGTTGTGCCGGCTTCCGACGTCGGTTCCTTGTATAAAACAAGAACCCAGAAGAAATTGCAGGCAATCCAGAAGGCCGATGCGTAGAAAACCCAATCCCAGCCATATTTGACGCGGACAATTCCCGCCACAATCGGTCCTATAAATCCGCCGATGTTGACCATCATGTAGAAGATGCCAAAACCCATCGAGGAATTGGTTTCATCCGTTGTGCGGGCAACCGTTCCGACAATAACCGGTTTGAAAATCGCCGCTCCTACAGCCACAAACAAGAAGGCAATAAAGAAACCGGCGAACGACGTGAACTGCCCCAAGAGGAAGTACGCCGGAACCATCACCGAGTACGCAATAATAAATGTCTTTTTGTAGCCGAAGCGATCCGCCAATGCGCCAAAAAGAGCAGGAAGAAGATAGAGGATAAAGGGAATAATCCCTTGCAGCATTCCTCGCTCTTCCGACGAAAAGCCCAAAGCTCCTTCCGAAACAGCGCCGGTGATATACAGCGAGGAGACCGCAAAAAACCCGTACCAAGCGAGCCGTTCGAAAATCTCCATCGTGTTCGCTATCCAGAACGTCTGTGGATAAGGCGAGCGCTTTTTCTTGTCGTTCGTCATATAAAAGCTCCAATCCGCTTTTTAAACAATCGAGGCCCTTCCCCCAGAGAGGCCTCTTTAGTTTATATCATAAGTTATTATTATAACACTTCTAAACCACTCATGCAAGCTGAATTTCAGACGTCAACCGCCGCGGTGAATACCCGGATTCGCCCGGAATGCACAGATTCACCATCGCACCGCAATCCTTCATGGTAGGGGCTTGACCCATGTGTCAGCCCGCAGGCATACATACAGGTTCACACGTCGGTAAACACGGGCGTACACGCGGGAACGCCCCTACAGCAAGTTACGGAAATCACTTCACCAGCAGCATTTTTCGCGTCTGCGTAAATCCATCCGCTTCCATCCGGCAAAGGTAAATCCCTGACGGGAAATTCGATGCATTCCAAGTGACTGTATGGGAGCCCGCGAGCTGCATTCCATCGATCAGAGTCGCGACTTCCTGTCCGACCAGATTGAAGATGGTTAGTTGCACAAGGCCGGTTTGTTTTAGGTCATAGCGAATTGCTGTCGTCGGATTAAAGGGATTCGGGAAGTTTGGGTGAAGAGTGTATTCAGCGGGCAGAACGGTGGCATTTGGCTAGGCAGATGACTCCGGTCCCAATTTTATTACCCAGAAATCAGTGCCACCAGCCCCGTAGGACTCAGTATATCCCCCTAAGATATAGCCGCCGTCCGATGTCTGCTGAACCGAATAGCACCCATCTTTATTATTTCCCCCAAAGGTCTGGCTCCAGAGGCTATCACCGTTCGCGTCCGTCTTGACCAGCCAGAAATCGAAATCTCCCGCTCCGAAGGAAGCGGTACACCCCCCAAGGATATAGCCGCCATCGGTGGTCTGTTGAACCGATTCGCATGATTCAACGCTGCTTCCCCCGAAGGTGTGCGTCCAGAGCGTGTCACCATTCTCGTCTGTCTTCACCAACCAGAAATCAGAACCGCCCGCTCCATAAGACTCGGTAGCCCCCGCCACGATATAGCCACCATCGGATGTCTGCTGAACCGAATTGCCAAAATCAGATTTGCGCCCCCCGTATGTGCGCGTCCAGAGCGTGTCACCTTGACT
>CBDVDL010000253.1:0-3235 GCA_965372735.1 uncultured Alphaproteobacteria bacterium
AAACCAAAAGCGGACGCTCGACGGATGTGGCGACGTTGACATCTTGGGCCTCTCATCATGATTGGCCGTTGCGCGTCCTCGATTATCGGACACTGACGAAACTAAAATCCACCTATCTGGACGCGCTCCCCGCACTTGTTCATCCCAACACAGGCCGCGTGCACACCACATTCGGTCAAACCGCAACCGCGACAGGACGCCTCTCATCGGCCAATCCCAATTTGCAGAATATTCCGATTCGCACGGCGGTCGGTCGCCGAATTCGAGAGGCTTTTATTCCTGAAGACAAAGACTGGCTCATCTTTTCGGCCGATTACAGCCAGATCGAACTCAGAATCATGGCGCACCTTTCGGGCGATAAGCGACTTCAAGAGGCTTTCCAAAGCGGCGGCGATATTCATCGCGAAACTGCCGCACTCATTTATGGAGTCCCTCCGGAAGATATTCTGCCGGACATGCGCCGAAGCGCCAAAACGGTCAATTTCGGCATTATCTACGGCCAAACCGATTTTGGCCTCGCGGAAGAATTAGGCATCCCTCGCTACGAAGCCAAAGCGTTTCGCGAAAAATATTTCGAACTCTATCCGGGCGTGAAAAAATTCATGGAAGACACCATCGAGTCTTGTCGCAAAACCGGCGTTGTGTCAACATTGATGGGACGCCTGCGCGCGATTCCGGATATCAATGCTTCCAACAGGCAGGCGCGCGAATTCGCTGAAAGAACCGCGATTAATACACCAGTACAAGGAACCGCAGCGGATATGATTAAGCTCGCGATGGTGCGCGTTGCCGCAAGAATCCACCGTGAAAAACTTGCCGCGCGCATGATTCTTCAGGTTCATGATGAACTCGTTTTTGAGTTGCCGACAAGTGAAATCGATGCGCTCGAAAGCATCGTGGAAGAGGAAATGACGCATGCTTTACCCCTTTCCGTGCCCGTGATTGTCGAATTCAGCTATGGTAAGAATTGGCTCGAATCGCACAGTTGATGAAATTTTTTTTCCTTTTTTTGAAAAATGACTTGCTATTTTCTATTGCGTGTTATATATTAAGCATTGCTTTTCCACATGTGGGTTTCTGTGAATCGGCGACAAGATGCTCTTTGAAGAAATTTCGCATTCGTTTCAACGCGAACGAAATAGGATTCTGCTCGTCTCGATTGCATCGGAATGAGCATGTTGAATTGCCTTAGAAGAGCATTCAAGCGAGAAAGAAAACCTGTTCACCGCGTTGCAATAGAAACGATACCGCTGACTTCGGAAAATATGGTAACTGTAGTGTGAAGAAACCTCGGACGTGATAAGATTTCGCAAGTGTGAGCGAATCGAACATCGACTCCGTCAACGACTCCGAGTTTCTGATAAGATGAACATCGCGCTCTTTGATCATACAGGAACGCCGCACGTTTAAGAAGGGAACGTCTTTGTGAATCCACCGATCTTTCTTTCGAACGCAACGCTCCTGACCATGCGCCCCGGCGATTCGCCGACGGCCGGAAATCTGCGTATTGAAGGCAATCGCATCACCGCCGTAGGGTCGATCGAACCGCGGGACGGGGATAAAATTCTTCCCTGTGAAAATTGTGTCGTATTACCGGGTTTCATTCAAACCCATATCCATCTTTCTCAAACGCTCTTTCGCAATACCGCTGAAAATCTGTCGCTGCTGGACTGGCTCATGCAGCGGATTCTTCCTTTTGAAGCGGCGCATGATGCTGAATCTATCGCCGTTTCCGCCGAATTGGCAATTGCCGAACTCTTTTTGTCGGGCACAACAACCGTCCTGACAATGGAAGCGGCTCGCCATACGGACAGTCTGCTCGAGGTCGTAGAACGTTCAGGACTTCGCGCGATTGTAGGAAAATCCCTCGTTGACAGGCCTGTTGGCATCGCGAATTTTTCTGAATCTCGAGAAGACGCCATCGCGGATGTTCTTCGGCTGAAAAAAGCGTGGCATGGTCGTGATGATGGACGCATTGAAGTCTGTCTCGCACCGCGCTTCGCGTTAGGATGCAGTGAATCTTTACTCCATGATGTGGCAAATATTGCCGCACAAGAAAAACTTCGCATCCATACGCACGCGTCCGAAAATTATTCGGAAACTCGGCAAGTGCGAGATGAAACAGGTCTTGGAAATATCGAATATCTGCACTCTCTGGAGCTTCTGGGACCGTCAACTTTTATCGCGCATTGCATCCATTTGGACCCGTCTGAAATCGATCTTTTAGCGCGAACAGGCAGCCATGTTCTGCATTGTCCGACAGCGAACTTGAAACTCGGTTCCGGGATCGCTCCCATACCGGAAATGCTTGATAAAAAAATATCTGTGACACTGGGTTCGGATGGTGCTCCCTGCAACAATACGCTGGACATCTTCCGCGAAATGAGTCTTGCAGTACTGATTCAATCCGGGCGTCTGGGAGTTGGCCGATTGAGTGCATCCGACGTTCTCGAAATGGCCACACGGAAGGCAGCGGAAGCGCTGGGAAAAGAGAGAGAGATTGGTACTCTCGAAACAGGCAAGCTCGCCGATGTTGTTGTGATTGATTTAAATCGGCCTAATACTTGCCCTGCACAAGATATTGCAGCGGCACTCGTTCACAGTTCAACGCCGCAAAATGTTCGAGATGTCTTTGTCAATGGACGCCGCGTCGTGAGTGAAGGGACGCTGACCGAAATGAATATCGGTCATCTGATGACGCGAGCGCGGGAAAATCTGACGGCTCTGCTTGGCAGAGTTCGCAGCCCGAATTAGGGACTCGCGATCCATGAGATGCGTGGATCAGGGAACAACCAGACAGCAATTCACATAGATGCACTTTATATGGGCGAAGGATGCCGGAAAACTAAAAAGCCGAGCTGCAACAGGCTTTTAATGGCATCGCAAAGAAACGACGATTCCGGCCGCTCATGTGCAATGCAGAGGTGAAAGAAACTTTCAAACACCTCCGCAGCGCTGAAGTTTTCGAGGAGGGCAGCGCCAAGCTTCAGTGCCAAATTAAATTGTTCCCGAACGAGTCTCTGTCCTCAGTCAATCAGTAAGGAGATCAAACATGAGTCCAGCTAAGAAGAAGGCCACCAAGAGAAAGGCTACTAAGAAGAAAGCCACCAAGAGAAAGGCCACCAAGAAGAAGGCCACGAAGTGAAAGGCCACCAAGAAGAAAGCCACCAAGAGGAAGGCTACCACTAAGAAGGCCACGAAGATAAAGGCCACCAAGAAGAAAGACACCAAGAGG
>CBDVDL010000254.1:0-3234 GCA_965372735.1 uncultured Alphaproteobacteria bacterium
GGTTTGCCGGCCGCTCTGGGCGGTTCCAATCCTTTTGAACATTTCCTTCATCCGGTTTTTGCAAGTAGTCACGCTCATCTCTTGTTGGGGGAAGCACATCATGGTGTCGAACCGGTCGAGTACATCGTGATGTTGATTTCGGTTGTCATTGCATTGCTTGGAATCTGGCTGGCAAGGTCTGGTTATTTCCGCATGGCAAGCTGGCCGGGTAAACTTTCCAAAGGAATGATTTATACGACGGTGTTGAACAAATACTATGTAGACCAGATTTATGATGTGGGCATCTCCCGTCCCATCGTGAAATCCTCCGATATAATGGCCGAGTGGTTCGACATCGGAGTGATTGATGGTCTGGTGAACGGTGTCGCTGCGTTCTTCAATTGGGTCGCCGGATGGTTGCGGCGATTGCAGACGGGTTTTGTGCAGAATTATGCGCTTCTCATGGGCGCGGGTATTATTCTGGTTCTGGCGAGTCTTTTCTATAAGATGTTCTTCTGATGCTTCTGACCTTCAGCATATTTATTCCCACCCTCGCGGGACTCATCATTCTATTTGTGCCGCGGAAGATGGAAATCCTTCAACGCTCGATAGCTCTGATAGGCACAGCGGTTGCGTTCGCGTTGACGGTCGTTGTCTTTATCGGCTTTGACGGAAGTACGTCAAAATATCAGTTTGAAGAAAACTGGACGTGGATTTCGTCACTGGGTGTCAACTATCATTTAGCGATTGACGGGATTTCTCTCTTTCTGGTTCTGCTGACGACATTTTTATCGATGTTGTGCATTATCAGTTCCTGGGGCTCGGTCAAAGAACGCATCAAAGAATATCATTTCTTCCTGCTTTTGTTGGAGACAGGAATCGTCGGCGTATTCTGCGCGATGGATTTCTTCCTCTTCTATGTCTTCTGGGAATTGATGTTGATTCCGATGTATTTTCTCATCGGTGTCTGGGGAGGGCCCCGAAGAATTTACGCGGCGGTCAAGTTCTTCCTTTATACGATGGCCGGTTCAGTGCTGATGTTGGTCGGGATTCTGTATCTCTATTTCCAGAGCATTGATCCGATTACAGGCGGCCATACGTTTGACATCCTCACGATTACAAGCCAATGCAACTTCCCTATGGGAACGCAGATATGGCTGTTCCTGGCGTTCGGGCTTGCCTTCGCTATTAAAGTTCCGATGTTTCCTTTTCACACATGGCTTCCGGATGCTCACGTCGAAGCGCCGACAGCCGGTTCGGTAATTCTGGCCGGAGTCTTGTTGAAAATGGGAACCTATGGTTTCCTTCGATTTTGTCTGCCGATGTTTCCGGGAGCATCCTTGAAATTTGTCCCGGTGATTTCAATCCTGGCGCTCATCGGAATTCTCTATGGCGCACTGGTGTCGATGGTGCAGAAAGACATCAAGAAACTCGTTGCTTATTCATCGGTGGCGCATTTGGGCTTCGTGATGCTGGGCATGTTCGCGATGAATCTTCAAGGCATGGCGGGCAGTCTCCTGCAGCAGATTAATCATGGGCTTTCCACCGGCGCTCTCTTTTTGCTGGTCGGCGTCATCTATGACCGCAGACACACGCGTCTCATCGAGGACTATGGCGGGATTGCGAAAGTGATGCCTCTGTACGCGTCGCTCTTTATGATTGTCATGCTCTCGTCTATCGGACTGCCGGGATTAAACGGATTTGTGGGCGAATTTCTTATTCTGCTTGGGGTTTTTAAGGCGAATGTGGCGTATGCTGTGTTCGGCGCGGCGGGTGTGGTTTTCGCGGCGGTTTATCTCTTGTGGGCGTATCAGCGCATCTTTTTCGGTAAGATTGTTCATTCGGTAAATGAGAAACTGAGCGATTGTTCTCCGCGTGAAGCATTTGTATTAATCGCGCTCATTATATTTATCATTTTGATTGGTGTGTATCCTGAGCCGTTCCTCACGCGTATGGAACCCTCGCTGCAAGCTGTGCTGGATCGCGTACAAGACGCAGGTGCCATGACGCCTTAGTTCGGTAAAAAAGGTGAAACGTTGACCTCATACACTGCACAAATTGTCGGAATCTTGCCTGAGATTTTACTGGTCATCACGGCAATCTTTGCGATTCTTCTTGATTTACTCAGTAAGAAAGAAGAGCGGTCGTGGGTCGCAACGATTTCGCTGGTGGGATTTATCGGCTCAGGAATCATCAGCGTATTTCTCTGGAATCGCGTGGGATTTGTCTTTTCCGGCATGGTCGCGGCGGATAATTTCACGGCGGTTTTTAGGATTCTCTTTTGTTTCATCGGTGCGATTACCGTGTTGGTTTCGCCGGAGTATTTGCGCCATAGAAAGATTCGACTTGGCGAGTATTATCCGATTCTGCTGATTACGGTTTTCGCCATGATGGTGATGGTGTCGGCGGCGGATTTACTGCTCTTCTTCCTCGGGCTTGAAACAATGAGCATCGCTCTGTATGTTTTAGCCTGCCTCGACCGCCGGGACAGCCGTTCGACCGAAGCCGCTTTAAAATATTTTATCCTTGGAGCTTTCTCGACCGCGTTCCTGCTCTATGGAATCGCATTGATTTACGCTCAAACAGGTTCGACATCCTACGCGGAAATCATGACGGCTTTAAGTAGGCAGCCTCTGGAAGCGGTCACGGTAGCGGGTATCGGACTTCTGCTCATCGGATTTGCTTTTAAAGTAGCGGCGGTGCCATTTCATTTCTGGTCGCCGGATGTTTATCAAGGAGCTCCCACGCCGATTACAGCTTTTATGTCGGTCGGGCCGAAAGCGGCCGCGTTCGTGGCGTTGATTCGCGTGTTCACGATTTCATTGGAAAGCCTCGCGGACATTTGGACGGGAGCGGTGGTTGTCATCGCGGTGCTAACGATGACTCTGGGCAATATCGTGGCTTTGCGCCAGCAGAATATCAAACGTATGCTGGCGTATTCGTCGATTGCTCACGCAGGGTATTTGCTGGTCGGAATTGTGGCAGGGGGGCCGCGCGCGATTGCCGCGACAAGTTTTTATCTGGTCGGCTATGCGCTGATGAATTTAGGAGCGTTTACGGCGGCCATGCTTATGAACCGCCGCGGTGAAGGGGACTATCAACTCGATGATTATCGAGGCGCAGGATTCGCTCATCCTCTGTTGGGGGTGACGATGGTGATTTTCATGTTTTCGCTGGCGGGAATTCCCCCCACAGCCGGTTTCTTCGGAAAACTCTACCTGTTCTCGGCGGCGATAGAAAAAGGGTATATCCTGT
>CBDVDL010000255.1:0-3227 GCA_965372735.1 uncultured Alphaproteobacteria bacterium
CCCGCGACTCGCACACTCTGACCGACTTCAGGCTCGCGTCTTAAGCTCTCGCTCTTCTTCGGCTCCGGGATTATTTTCTCATCGCTTTCTATGTCAACTTTTTTCTGCGCGATATCCTGCTTGGCTTTTTCAAGCCTTTCGCGCGCGGATTTGATGACGTCCCGCTGAGCCTGCCCTTCTTTGATTTCGCGGATGGCGCGTTCCAATTCCGCATTGGCTCCCTGAAAAATTTCTTCAGCGCGCGCTATCGCTTTTTTCTTGTGCTCGCGTTCGATGCGCCGCAAATTCGCTACCTTATCGGCATAGAGTTTTCGGAGCCCCTCGAATTCATCCGCTCTGATGTCGCTTTTCCGGCGCAGTTTTTCGTAGCTTTCGATTTTGCGCGACAACTCTGCGACCAGTTCTTCCAGTCCGATGCGTTCATCTCCCAGTAAATCTCGCGCTCTTTCTAAAAGCTCCGACGGAAATCCAACACGCTCGGCAATTTCAATCGCGTAACTGGAACCCGGCACTCCCGCGCGAAACTTGAACGTCGGTTTGAGCGTCGTCTCGTCGAAGGCCATAGAACCGTTCAGAAAACCAGTTCGTTCATGCGCAAACGCCTTGAGCGCTCCGTGATGCGTGGTGCACAGCGTCAGCGCTTCCTGCTGCGTGAGAGCTTCCAAAATCGCTTCGGCCAGCGCCGCGCCTAAAGCCGGGTCTGTTGATGAACCGATTTCGTCGATAAGAATAAGTTTGCGCACTTGAGGCTCAGCAACCATTTCCTGGAGTTTCATCAGATGCGCCGTGAAAGTGGACAGGTCGCTTTCGATACTCTGCGAATCGCCGATGTCCGCAAAAACCTTTTCGAAGTGCGGAATTTCCGTGCCGGGCGCGGCGGGAACATGAAGCCCTGCGGCAGCCATAATACAAAACAGCCCAACCGTCTTCAACGTCACCGTTTTGCCTCCCGCGTTGGGACCGGAAATCACCAGCGTCCGCGTCGGAGGCATAATCTCCAGCATCAGAGGCACCGTCGCATCTTTCGCTCTTTCGAGAAGAAGCGGATGACGACCGGTGATAATTTTGAGGTCTCCTTTGAGATTAATCGCCGGAGCTACACAATCCCAGCGTGTCGATAATCGCCCGCGCGCGTAGATTTCATCCAGTTCTGACAGAATATCAAGCGTCTGCCGGATTTCACTCAGGCGCTCATAAACAAGTCCGGTCAAAGCTCGCAGGATGCGATGAACTTCTTTATTCTCGTCGATTTCAAGCTGACGGACACGGTTAGAAATATCCAACGTTTCCACAGGCTCCAGAAAAACCGTCGCGCCGGAAGCGGACTGATCAGCGATTAACCCTCGCACACGATTGCGCGCGGATTCGACGACCGGAATCACCAATCGCCCGCCTTTTAGCGCAATCACGGCTTCCTGAACGACGCCTTTTTCCGACCAGTCATTTAGAATCTTGTTCAGTCTGTCGTGAAGATGTTCTTTTTCCCGGGCAATTTCGCGGCGAATTTGCTTGAGTTCCGATGAAGCATCGTTGCGAACCTCTCCCGTATTGTCAATCGCCCGATCAACCGATGATTCGATATCCGCAAAGACGCCCAACTGCGCTGAAATCGTATGAAGTAGCGGATAGGCGTCCTTCCGTTTCGCCAGATAATCGCGCACGGATTTCGCCACGGCAAGCGTTTCGGCGATTTTCAAAAGCGCTTCGCCATCGAGCGCAGCTCCCTCGATAGATGCCCGCTTCAATTCCTCGCGAATATCCGCGAGACCCCAAATTGGAAAACCGCCGGAGGGTTCGCTTAAGAGAGCCGCCATTTCACTCGTGCGCCGCGAAATGCGCAGCGCGGGCTCGATTTGCTCAAAGGGCGCGAGACCGGAAAGCCGCTTTCTACCCAGCGGCGAAGCGGCCAGTGAAATCAAAATATCTCGCACTCGGTCAAATTCGAGCGCCTGAATAACGGGTTCCCAGTTCATCAAACTCGCTTTCGCATTTCCACCGGTTCTCTGTGGAGAACTTTTTCGACCTGCCTCTTTCCCCATGTAAGCACCTTCGATTTTCTCACGAACGATTCACCTTGGTTTTGCCACGGGGAAAAGAACAGCGCGACTAATATCATTACCACAAGTAAACCTCCCTTAACCAGTCCGACAAAGGTTCCTAAAACCCGGTCAATCCAATTCAGGAATGTCTTTTCGAAGACTTTACGCAGCGAATACCCCATGTACGAAGAAAGAACATAAATCGCGGCGAAGATAAACAGGAATGCAAAAAAGGTGATTATGATACGCAAAAGACCGGGACTCGTATATCCCCCGATGAAATCCCCAATCTGACGGTTGAAGGCGTACGGAATCCAAAGACCCACGACGATACCGACGATGGTAAAGATTTCCCACACAAAGCCACGCTTCGCTCCCGCCACACCGAAGAGGCAGATAATCGCAAGCACGATAATATCAATCAGGGTCATGATTTCTCCACGAAGATTAATTGCGGCCGGGTCAGGCGACCCCGGCTCGGTGAGGTAGCTCACCGCCGCGGCATGCGTCCCCGCGTGCCCGGAACAGAAATATATGTCAACTTCTTATAATATATAAGGATAACCTGCTGGTGAACCATACCTATCCGATACCGGGCAGGCAGAGCCAGCCCGTAGGATAGGTATGGGAAATTGAAGAGGAATCCTAAAGGCTGGCTTAAGCCTGCCTTTCATGGGCCTCTCATAAAAAAAAAGACACCGGCGGGCAAGAGGCTTGCCGTAGGTGTCTTTTGCGATTCGATACGAATGACCGCCGGCCCGCCACCGGCATAGCTTATCGCGCCATGATACGCATAAGTCTGCGCATTTTACGACGAGCGGCATTGGATTTACGTTTCCGTGCTTCGGAAGGTTTTTCATAACGCTGATGCTTGCGGATTTCCGCCATGAGCCCGGCTTTCTCGCATGATTTCACAAACCGGCGAAATCCCCGTTCGAACTGTTCCCCATCGCGCAATTTGATGTATGGCATTGATTTTCACCTCCTTCCAAGCACGGTTATTCTTTTCAATTACGTAGCTGAATAATATAATATGAATTCTCATAAAAATCAAGTGCCGCGCTCATCTTTTCTCGCGGGCAAACTTATCCCTTTCGTGCGCTTGGCTCTTTTTTCATAAGTCCCTTGCACTTGGGAGGATTATTTTGTAGATTAAAATGCAAATTTTGGGAAATGACCATGACCAAT
>CBDVDL010000256.1:0-3214 GCA_965372735.1 uncultured Alphaproteobacteria bacterium
AATGAAGCGGTTTACCGCGAAACCATAGCAAGCGAGCTTGATTTACTCCCGCCGGAAACGGAAGAAGCCGGCGAGGGCATCGCTCCGTATTTCACCGAGAATGTTCGCCAGATTTTAAGTCGAAAAGCCGCTGATTTGGGATTTGATCCGTATCATGATGGCCTGACGATTGAAACGACACTCGATGCGCGCTTGCAGGCCTGCGCCGATTCGGCGGTCGCGGAATGGATGCCTGAGCTGCAGCGGCAGGTGAGCAAAGCCTATCCTCGCTCTGAGCTGTATGATTTGCTGCGAGAATTGCATCCGGATGCCACATCTTCCCAGCTTCGGAAACTCGCTCGGAACAAAGAGCTGGTCGATTCGCTGCTGCAAGCCGAAATGGAAGTGCAGATTGCTTTAATTGCGATTGATCCCGCGACGGGAGGGATTCTGGCGATGGTGGGAGGCCGGGATTTTGCTCTGACGAAATGGAACCGAGCCACTCAAATGGTTCGTCAGCCGGGGTCTGCTTTCAAGCCTATCCTTTTTGCCGAGCTTGTTGATAAAGGATTGCCGCTTTCCGTGCGTGTCCCGAACGAGCCCGTGGTGGTCGAGTTGTTCAATGGAGAGATATGGGCTCCGCAGAATTTTGATTCGTCGGTCGGGGGCGATGTAAGTCTGCGTAAAGCGCTGAAGAAATCCCTGAATCTCGTCAGTGTCCGGCTCCTGCGAGATTACACGACACCGAAGGATGTCGTCCTGATGGCGCGTCGTCTCGGAGTCACGACTCGCATCGACGCGGTGGACGCTCTGGCGCTGGGAACATCCGGGATGATTCCTCTGGAATTGGTCAGCGCTTATGGTGTGTTTCAAACCGGCGGAGTTCTGGCAAGGCCGATGTATATTACGCGAATTCTCGATGAGTTTGGCCAGACGATTGCCGAGTACTCCCCCCAGCGCTCCGCGGTGCTCTCGGAGGAGACCGCTTTTCTGATGACCAGTCTTTTGGAATCCGTGACAAAGTTTGGGGGTACGGGGATTGGTTTGCGGACGAGATTTCATTTTGATTCAACTGCCGCCGGGAAAACCGGCACGACTGATGATTTTACCGACGCATGGTTTGTGGGGTTCACGCCTCATCTTGCCGTGGCGGTGTGGGTGGGTTTGGACAGTCCGTCCAAAACTCTCGGAGAAGGTCAGGAGGGGGCGCATGCGGCGCTGCCCATCTGGGCGAGATTTGTGAAAATGGCTTATGATACGATGGGCTACATGGACGAACCGTTTGTTCCGCCGGACGGGATTGTCACAGCCAAGGTATGTCGTGAAAGTGGAAAGCTTGCTCGCGAAGGTTGTCCGGATGTTTACATAGAATATTTCAATCGAAAGTACCCTTTGGAAGAATATTGTCCACTGCATATCGGTTCAACGCTGCCCGATAGAAAGTGGCCGAGCATTCTATAATCTGGGAGGAATTATGATTCCCAATAAGTGCTCCAGACAACGTGGCGGTATCGCCATCATTGTCGCTATTGTGGTGGTAGTGGTCATCGGCGTGGTGCTTCTGCTTCATTTTACGTCGCGCCGGATCCCGGAAGGCATGCAGAATTTTCAGCAACTCGTGCAGAAGATTGATAAGTTGAACAACCAGATTGCATCAAGGGAAGACAGAATAGGCGGTTTAGTACGCCGTTACAATGAAGCGCATCCTGACGAAGCCATTGACACGACCGGCCTCGGCAGATTTGGTATGACACCCGAGCAGGCCGAAGTCCTGGCAAGGCGTATTGCCCAGGAAAAGGACATGTCCTATCGCTCCCTTCTGCAGGAAGTCATCGACCTCACTCAGGAAGTGACGGAAATCAGCCAGGAAATGCAGGAAATCCGAGGGCGACTCCGGCCTCCGTATGTCGTCCAGAAAGGGGAGACTCATTTTCAGGTCGCTATGAATTTCCTGAGTGGAGAAATCGGCATCGAGGAGGAAGAAGCGCTGCGGCTTATCGAGCGAGAAGCGCTTTTCCCGGAGTTGCTGCCGGGTTTTGAAATCTGGAATTACTGGGGGGAAAGTGTCTTCGGAACGTTTGTGACGCAAGGCTCTGCGAAGACCAGCCCGAATGAGCTTATGCGGATAACCAAACGGAAGATTGACCGGGAACGCCGCACGCTCACGGCAGCGCGGGATCGCGCCCGGGAAGAGGTGGCTGACCTTGAAGCACGGCGCGCCGAACTGCAACAGCAGGTCGAAAAACTTGACCTGGAGCGGACGGAAGCGCTGAAACAATTAAATGAGCTCTCCGAAGAGAATGTGGAACTCGCCAGTCAATTGAACTCGGTGATTTATCGTGTCGGCACCTTTTCGAACTTCCAGAAACAGGGTGTACTTCGCAAACGTGCTCTGGGGAAATGGCGGACGGCTGAACTCGACAAGATGACGAACACGAAATCGGCTGATTTGCGTCAGACTCGGGAAATTATTTTTCTATCGGGAGAAGCCGGCCTTACAAAAATTTCGAAAGCGCTCGTCTTTCCGCGTTACTTCATCGAAGGCACGGATTACCGGATTGAAATTGCGCCGGATAAAAAATCAGGTAAGTTAGTGCTTCTGAAACCCAAGCGTTTCCAATTTGCAAGAATCGCTGTGGCCGTGAACTAAATGCGGTTTTGATTACTCCTTGAGTAGAAACTGCAGGACGCGGGAGCGTCCCGCCTAGTGAATAAGAATCTTTACCTCTAATGGCTAAACCCATACATTCGAAATCAAGACAAGTCTCTCCAAGAACGGACAAGCCCTCCGCAACATCGCTGGTAGTCGGGCTTTTCCTGTTGGCGCTGGCGTTGCTGATTTTGCTGGCGTTGATAAGCTATGATCCTGCCGACTGGCCGATGGGTCCTGTTGACCGGCCGATTTCAAATTGGATTGGTGGTATCGGCGCTTGGTTTGCGTGGGCACTTGGGCCGATGCTTGTCGGTCGCTGGGCAGCTTTTGGTTTTGTTGTTCTTTTCGGTGTTTGGGGATGGACACTGCTGCTGCGAAGCGACTGGCAGCGCCCTCTATGGATAACGCTTTGGGTGACACTGCTCACGCTCTGGGTGAGCACCGCATTCGGACTCGCCTGTTCGCTATGGCCGGGTTGGACTCAAGCCGACTATGGCGATATTGCCGGCCTCTTCGGTCTTTGGATGTCAGCAACCGGCAGCTATTGGCTGGGCGGCACGGGTCTGGCGATTGTCCTCGCCG
>CBDVDL010000257.1:0-3206 GCA_965372735.1 uncultured Alphaproteobacteria bacterium
CATCCGTCCTCATATTTTAGAGTATCTACTTGAAGTAGATGGCAGGGAAATGAGTCTAAAAAATCATGTGTCTGCCTTATCTAAGACCACTCTTGGAAAAAACATGCCAGATGAGATAACCGCCGAATACACCCTATGGGGTGTTGTGAACTCTATGGCTAACTTCGAATACGTTCTTCTTGAATTCAATAAGAAAACGGAAAAACAACTACTCACTTACAGTCTCTACCCAGAAGTTAAGGAAATCATCAAGGAAAAGCTTCAGATTGAAACATAGATAGTAACATTGAAATCATCTACAACTAGCCGAGGGCAGTTGGCAAAATAGACAAATTATCAATTCAATAGGTCTTTCTCCAAAACAACGATTGACAGACATGCTAAAACCTGTACCACAGAAACTTGATTTGCCGAAGTATGAGAAAGAAATTCTCGACTTCTGGGCGAAGAAAAAAATCTTTGAGCGTTCGATAAGTGAGCGTGAAGGTAAACCCGATTACGTTTTTTATGACGGGCCTCCGGGGACGAACGGGCGACCACATATCGGGCATATGATGCAGAGCGCGCTGAAGGATTTATGGCCGCGCTACAAGACGATGCAGGGCTACCGCGTGCTGCGCAAGGCCGGATGGGATACGCACGGGCTACCTGTGGAACTGACCGCCGAGCGCGAATTGGGTTTGAAATCCAAGCGCGAAATCGAATCGTACGGCGTGCAGAAATACATCGACTACTGCCGCTCGACGGTCTTCCGCTACAAGAAAACATGGGAAGACGCGATTCATCGCATCGGTCGTTTTCTCGATTTGGAAAATGCGTACGCGACGTATCAGCCGTATTACATTCAGTCGGACTGGTGGACGTTGAAGCAAGCGTGGAATCTTGAGCTCGAGGGTGAAGCGCGCGAAGCAGCGATAAAACGCGGACAATCTCCGCGCTATCTGTATCGCGATTACCGGATTCTTCCCTATTGCGCGCGGTGCGGCACGTCGCTGTCGAGTTTTGAAGTCGCGCAGGGATATAAAGAAATCACCGAGACCGCGCTGTTCCTGAAATTCAAAGTGCGCTGGGCGGAAAACACGTTTTTTACCGCGTGGACGACGACCGCATGGACACTGCTGTCGAATATCGCGCTCGCAGTCGGGCCGGATGTGGATTATGCAAAAATCGAAATCACAAAGGCAGGCAGCGGCACGAGTGTCGGCGAAAAACTGATTGTGGCGAAAGTACGTCTCAAACTTTTGCGTCCGCTTTTGGGTGAGTTCAAAATTCTCGAAACGCTCAAAGGGCGCGAGTTCGAGAACCTGACCTATGAACCGCTGTGGGATTTTCTGGCGCAAGAGGACGAAACAGCGCACCGCGTTATCGCGGATGAATACGTGACGACTGAAGAAGGAACGGGAATGGTGCATTTGGCTGCGTACGGCGAGGACGATTTCCGGATTATCCGCCATCAACATTTGCCGGTGGTGCAGAATGTCAACGCGGACGGTCTTGTCGAGGATAACGCCGGGAAATACGCCGGGCGCTATTTCAAAGACGCCGCGGTGGAAAAAGATATTTTGGATGATTTGGCGAGTCGCGGACTGCTTTTGGGGCGCGAAAATTACACGCACACGTATCCGTTTTGTTATCGCTGCGACGCGCCGCTGCTGTTTTTCGCGCGGCCGTCATGGTTCATTCGCACGTCGGCGATGCGCGAGGATATGCTGAAAGCGAACAATCTTATCGGCTGGCGACCGGGTCACATTCGTGACGGCCGGTTCGGCAAGTGGCTCGAAGGCGCGATTGATTGGAACATTACGCGCGAGCGCTACTGGGGAAGTCCGCTGCCGGTGTGGAGATGTACGCACGCAGGCTGCGATCATCAGGAATGCGTGGGCACGCTGAAAGAACTCGACGAACGTGTGCGCGCTTCGGGCGGGGCGGGATTGCCGGAAGGATTCGATCCGCACAAGCCGGGCATTGACGATGTCGTTCTGCGCTGTCCGGACGGCCATGAAATGCGGCGGGAAAATTTTGTATTAGACAGTTGGTTCAACGCGGGATTGATGCCGTGGGGACAATTCGGTCATCCGGCTGAACCGGGCTCGGTCGCGCTTTTTGAAAGCCAGTACCCCTGCGATTTTATCTGCGAAGCGATTGACCAGACGCGGGGCTGGTTCTATACATTGCTGGCGTGCAGTGTGTTGGTTTCAAAAGCGCAGGCAAAACAATGCCGCGAAGAAGGCAACGAGGAACGCGCGCGTTTCTGGGAGAATTCGCGCAACTGGTCATCGTATAAGAATGTCATTTGCACGGAGCTCATCCTCGATAAGGAAGGCTTGAAGATGAGCAAGTCACGCGGCAATGTCGTTGACCCGATGAAACTTTTCGAGGAGCACGGCGCGGACCCGGTGCGGTGGCTTTTCTACGCGTCAAACCCGTGGAACACGAAGCGTTTCAATGAAGACGAAATCGCCGAACCTATCCGCAGTGTGATTCTGCCGCTTTGGAATTCATATAGTTTTTTCGTAACATATGCGCGCATCGACGGCTGGCAACCGAACAGCGCCGGAACGACGAAATCCACCGGACTGATGGATCGTTGGATAATCTCGGAGTTCCAGACGCTGGTGTCGCAGGTGACAAATGCACTGGACGATTATGATGTGGCGACGGCGGCAGGAGCGGTGACGCGGTTTCTTGACCTCCTGACGAACTGGTACATCCGACGTTCGCGGCGGCGTTTCTGGAAATCAGAGAGCGACGAGGACAAAGCGGCGGCGTATGAAACGCTTTACGAGGTGCTGACAGGATTGACTTATCTGTTGGCTCCCTTCCTGCCCTTCTTGAGCGAGCGGATTTATCAGAATCTCATACTTGGGTTTGGAGGCAACGCGCCTGACAGCGTTCATTTGTGCCGTTACCCTCAAGCGAACAATGATTTACGTGATGAAAAACTTGAACGGTTGATGGAAAGAGCTATGAAGGCCGCGAGCCTCGGAAGGGCGCTAAGACAGGAGCGTAACCTTAAGGTTAGACAGCCACTTACAGCTCTTCGATGGGTTGTGCCGGGAGAGGAAATTTCGTCCGATGAGCTGGCCCCGTTTTTGCGAATCCTGCGCGAGGAATTGAATATCAAGAATATCACGCTCCATACTGATGATTCTGAATTAGTTACGCTTTCCGCAACGGCGAATTTCAGCACATTAGGCCCACGAGTC
>CBDVDL010000258.1:0-3198 GCA_965372735.1 uncultured Alphaproteobacteria bacterium
TGCGCAATTTCAAGATATATGTTTCCAAGATTGCAGCAGGAAACGGATAGCGTCTCAGGATAGCCGGATTCTACCGCTCCGAAATCCAAGCTCAAGGGATTCACCACAATATAAGCCCCTAGGCCAACACCGGAAAGGGGTACAATTTTATCGTGATGGTCGGTCTCTATAGAAAGAGAATCTTCATAAACTGTACTTGAATATGGCGCGAAAGTTACCGCAATTTGAAGACTGTCACCGGCCGCCAACACGCTATCCGCCAAGTTCCAATCATGGGAAAACGCCGAGTCGTTGGTGCTGATAGACCTAATAATGATTGCACTATAACTCGGGTTGTGCAACATGCAAGTCAGCATGCCAGTGTTGCCAACAAAGACCGAGTCAAAATCGAGACTTGATGGTTCTACTACTATCTCCAACTGGTCATAATAGAACGCTCCAATATCAGCGATGGTACTATCCGGATCCAATGGTGAATCTGGATCACCCGCGTCAATACATGGCGAGGCTGCTAAAAGATGATAATCTTCCGCCTCTGCATCCACAAACAACGGGTTGGCGTTGATATTCCCCGTTCCCGACCAACCGCCTTGAACATCGGAGTACGTCACTTGGGTGCTGCCACTATATTCGAGAAATATCTGCTCAGGTGTGTTAGCCCAGAGAATACAGTTTACGAAGCTCGGCGAAGCCTGGTTGCTGCAATATACCCCGCCACCGTAAGAGTACGCCGAGTTCTCGCTTAGTGTACAATGAATGAAGATCGGCGAAGAAGAGGAGGTGAAATGTGCACCACCGCCCGAATGGTTTGCATAATTGCCGCTAAAAATGCAATTCGTTAAGGTTGGCGAAGAATAGTCTAAACTGTACATCCCGCCCCCGTAGTTCGCCGAGTTGCCGTTGATCGTGCAATTCGTGAAAGTTGGCGAAGAATAGTCAGAGCATCTCACTCCGCCCGCGTTGCTGTCTGCCCAGTTGTCGTCGATCGTGCAGTTTGTAAAAGTCGGCGATGAATTGCTACAGCAACATACGCCGCCACCGTAAATCGCTGAGTTGCTGGTGACAGTGCAATTGGCAAAGATCGGTGAGGAATACTGGTGACAATACACCCCGCCGCCGGAACCCGCCGAGTTGCCGCTCATCGTGCAGTACATGAAGCTCGGCGAAGAATAGTCATAGCAATACACGCCTCCGCCATATTCATTTTGTCGGTATGCGTATTCAATAATGCAGAAGGCAAGCTGGCTGGCGGAACTGCCAGATCCCAAAAAGCGTAATCCGCGCCAACGATTTGGATTTATGATAATGTCGGTCGTGAATATAATGGAATCGGTTTCGGTTCCTTCGGCCAGGAGAATTCCATAGATATAGAATGGGTAAGGGCCGTCAAAATTGAAAATCGTTCCGGGCATGAGACGTAGACTATCGCCAGAATTTATGGAAATGGTTCCAACAACCTGATATTCGCCCGGCCCGAGCGTCCCGCTTAGAGGTCCGAAAAGTTGACCATAACTCGCTTGAGCGAAAGCGAAAATAAACAAAATCACTAAAGTTCTTCGCATAACTCAATCTCCCAATCTATTACCGGATAGTTATGTGTACAATTCCGCGATGCTCATTTCGTTTGTTCCGTTTCGTCCCCACTCGGACTCCATTCGCCAACGATTTCGGTATGCACCTTCACCGGTCCCTTCGATGTCCATACTTCGTTCGCGTTGTAATTCCAGCCGAGATATTCCGACGCTCCCCCGCCTTCCGTCGTAATCAGATATCGATTCGCGACATGCCCGAAATATTTCGCCACATCCGCCGGAGCTTCAGCGTCCCCACCCGAAGGATCCACCGGCACCCATCCATAGCCCGGCAAATAGCATTCGCACCAACGATGAAACACATCATCTATCGAAGCATCATCGCCGCGAATCGCCACCGCTCCCTGATACCTCGTCGGCAATCCCGCCGCGCGGCACATCGCGATAAATACGAAACTGTACTCGCTGCACGAACCGTTCCCTCGTTCCAAAACCGCTGGAGCCACGTTCCATCCTCCGACGCGCTCATAGAATAAATTATCGCGGACATATTTATAAATCTTGCGCATAATCCAATACGGCCGCTTTTCCTCCCCTACCGCTTCCTTCACCGCCTTGACAATAATCGGATTATGAATGCCATACTTTTCTTCATCGACTAAAAACCTCTGCCGAATATCTTTCGGAATATCGTCCATCGCACCGACATTATCCGGGAACACGAACCAGCGCGCATCATACAGCTCGACATTCACGACGATTTGCGTTCGCATCCGCTCCGTCAGAGGCACATCTTCCAAATGATAATGCGCGACTTTCTGACCCCATCTGTCCTGAATAATTTCCGCAGGTTCCGGATGGAAAATAATATCTCCAATAATCTTCTGGTTCGGGCGGTCCGACGGCAGCGCGAAATAGACATCCACTGTCTGCACGTCTCCGGGCCCGTAGTTGCGAAATTCATGCGTGAGGATGAGTTCTTCCGTTTTCGGGTCGCTGGATTTATAGGGAACGCCGTCATTCACCACTAACTTATAAAGCTTATCGTTTTGATAGTCAACATTCCACAAATAGCCATCCAGCCAAGCCAATCCCCTTGCGTATTTTCCCGGAGCGTCGATACTGAGCAGCACTTCGCCGTCCGTCGTCTCCACCATATAAATGCGGTCTTTCAACCGGTCAGAACACCACAGATATTTTCCGTCCCATGCTAAGCCCTGCGGCGAACGGGATGGCGAGGGAAACGAAACAATCGTCGTGCCGTCATCGGTGGAAATTTTCGCAATAACATCATCGCGGTCGTCGCACAACCACAAAGATTCTCCATCCCATGCGAGTCCCTGCGGTCGAGGCGTCGGAGACTCGAAACTCTTCAGCGTTACTCCCGACTGCGTGTCCAATTGATAGATGCGGTTTTCTTCGCCGTCGATTCCCCAGAGAGTGTTGCCGTCCCAAGCGAGCCCGCGCGGTATAAATCCGGGAGCCGGCAGCGCCTTCTTCACGTTTCCCGTCGCGGGTTCAATCGCATAGAGCGAATCACTGAGCCTGTCCGCCATCCAAAGATATTCCCCATCACAAGCAAGCCCCGTCGGACACCTCCCCGGCGTCGCAAATTCCGACGAAACATCCCCCGGCGTCGCCCATAACGCTCCATTCGAAATGAGCG
>CBDVDL010000259.1:0-3197 GCA_965372735.1 uncultured Alphaproteobacteria bacterium
GCCAAAACTCGTTCAGGTGTCAGGGGAAGTTCATTGATACGCACGCCGACCGCATCCGAGATAGCGTTTGCAATCGCCGGAGCAATGCCCATCAAAGGCTGCTCGCCGAAACCTTTCGCACCGAAAGGGCCGCCTTCGAACGGAACTTCCACGACGACGGGTTTGATTTCCGGAGTGTCAACAGCGGTCGGAATAATATACGTGGAGAACTGCGGGTTTCGAATGACGCCATCTTCACTGAGAATATCTTCCATCAGCGCGTAGCCCATCCCCTGAACGCTGCCGCCCTCAATCTGACCCTCGACACCGTCCAAATTCACCGCGCGTCCGACATCGTGCGCTGCAAAAATACGTTTGACTTCGACGACTCCCGTTTCCGTGTCCACTTCGATATCGACGACATTCGTTGACCACGCATAGGTGACATACGCATCGCCTTGGCCTGTGGATTTATCGAACGTGGTCCCTTCCACGCGGTACCAGCCTTCGGCGGCGAGATTTTCCCGCCGGTGAAAACATTCGTCAATCACGTTTTGAAGCGGGATTGCTTTGGAAGGACTCTCGATTTGTTCTTGTGTCAATTTCAGTTTATCGGGAGTTGTGTTCAGCATTGGCGCGGCCACAGAGAAAAGCGTCTCTCGAATCGGTTTGCAAGCGCGCAACAGCGCGTTGCCGGACATAGTGGTTGCGCGTGACGCGACGGTTGGACCTGAATCAGGAACGCGGCTGGTGTCAGTGGCGGTCATGTGCACGCGTTGAAACGGAATGCCTAATGCTTCGGCGACAATTTGACCGAGTGCGGTTCGCATGCCCTGTCCCATTTCCGTTGTGCCCACGGAAAACACCGCGCTGCCATCACGAAGAATCTGCACCGTCGCTCCCGTTCGTGCCAAATGTTTTCCACCCGCGCCAAGCCCAACGCCGTAATAAATCGTCGAAATTCCTCGCCCCGCGCGTTTGTTGCTGCTCACCTTTTTCTCAGGCACTTTTCCTGCAGCGGAGAGTGCGTTTTCGAGAGTCTGATGACTACCGACACTGTCTTTGAGAACCTGTCCGGTGGATGTTTTGTCTCCGGATTTGAGCAAATTGCGGCGTCGGAGTTCAGCCGGTTCGATGCCGAGTTTGGCGGCGAGTCTGTCCATCTGTGATTCGACAGCAAAGAGAACCTGCGGAGAACCGAAGCCGCGAAACGCGCCGCAAGGGACGCGATTAGTTGCGACAGCTCGCGCATCAACTTTGATATTCGGGCAGCGGTAAGGCCCGACGGAATGAACAATACTTCGCCAGAGAACGACGGGACTGAGTGTCGTATAAGCGCCGCCATCGAGAATGTAATCCGCTTCAACCGCTAAAAGTTTTCCATTTTTATCCGCTGCCGTGCGATAATGTAAAACCGCGGGATGCCGTTTCGACGTTGTTGTGATATCTTCCTCGCGCGAATAAATCAGCCGAGCTGAGCGACCTGTCGCATGGGCGACAAGCGCCGCTTGTGTTGCGACAAAACTGGGAACATCTTCCTTGCCGCCGAATGCGCCGCCGGTCGTTGACTGAACAATACGCACTTTCGCCATCGGCAATCCCAACACCAACGCGACCGCATCCTGCACATAGAAGGGACATTGCATGGAGCCGGTCACCGTCATTGCGCCATCGCCTTCAGGCTCCGCAATCATTCCTTGTGGTTCAAGATACGCGTGCTCTTGATAGGGAGTTCGATAGGTTCCTTCGACAATCGCCGCTGCTTTTTGGAAAGCGGTTTGAACATCGCCGCTGCGCATGACGAGATGCGTGAAAACATTCTCATCGCCATACAACTTGATAGCGTTTTCATCGCGAGATTTTTCGGGATCCGTAATCGCGGGAAGAGGACGAATATCCAGTTTCGCCGCGGCACAGGCTTTTCGTGCGGCTTCCGGTGTTTCAGCGCCAATCAAACCGACAGGTTCGCCGACGTAGAGCACTTTATCGACAGCCAGACACGGCATATCGCTCAGGACGACAGGAATACAGTTCTTTCCGGGAATATCTTCCGCGAAAAGAACAGCGACAACACCGGGCATCGCTTCCAATTCGCGCCGGTTGTTTCCGCGCAATTCTCCATGCGGTACAGGGGAACGGATGACCGCGACGTGCAGCATTCCATCGTGCACATAGTCCGCGATGAATTTCTCAGTGCCGCACACTTTCGCGAGCGCGTCACTCCGCGCAGTGCGGCTCCCAATGACAGATGTCGGATTTTTCTTTTTCATAGCGATAAATTTCTACAAACCTGCGTCGGTCAAATCTGATGGTGTATTCAGATTCTGCACCACACCCGGATCATCCACTTCGAGCAACGTTACCGCGTCAGGTTTGCGGTGCAGCGCTCCGCGCGCTCCCTCTTCTAAAGGAAGCGAAAAAAGCAGTGGCCAGAAGTCTTGCCCGAAGAGAGTCGGGTGTCCGCGCTTTCCTTGATAGCATGGGACGATGATGTGTGTTCGCGAAGCCGCCGCCTTTATTTTTTGCAGGGTTTCCCAGCGAACAAGTGGATGGTCAACCGGACACAACAGCGCGGCGGCGCATTCGTCGGGCAATGTTTGAAGCCCGAGACGGAACGAAAGTAGCGCTCCCTTTTCGGTTTCATCATTAATAACAACGGTGCCGGGAAACATCAACGAGTTGAGTTCCTTTTTTACAGCCGAGGATGTCACTGTCACGACCGGTTCGTAGCTCGCTCGCACCAGCGCGGTGAAGAGTGCAAAAACGGCAGGCTCGCCATCCAAACGCAGAAGCGCCTTTGGCTCTTTCATACGCTTTGATGCACCCGCGGCAAGAATAACGGCAGCGACAGACATCGGCTATTCGTCCTTTTCATCCTACGGGCTGGCTTTGCCTGCCCGTCATCGGAGATTAGAAACAAATCTTAAAAATTGCGGCTGATTGCAACGCTAAACCTATTTTCTCCCCCTGCTTGCGGGGGGGGGGAGCGAAATTAAAAAGTTCCGGCCGGGTTACGCGCGCTAACTTCATCGTTTGGCCAATGGGAATCTGCGCTGAACCCGGCTCGGCGAGAAACTTTTCAAATATGCAAATTTTCTTACAGAAAATCAAGGGTGAGATGAGAGGCTGACCATCTATAGAGAGGGGGAGAGGGGTTCGAGAAGGCTGCGCCACGCTTCGATAGCTGTCGAGAAGCTGTGCTCTTTGGCGATAAGCTG
>CBDVDL010000260.1:0-3192 GCA_965372735.1 uncultured Alphaproteobacteria bacterium
AATGCTTCTCTACCTAAATGTCCATGGTTTTTTGTTTCTGCTACTTCTTCAGGATAGCTTATAGAGTCTTTCGGAGGCAATGCTGGCATAAGATTAGTATCAAACTCTGCTGATGCACCCAATGCGGTTAGTTTTTTCAGCCTACCTATCAGCTCACCTAATTGTTTTCCGCCGAGTTGGAGAACGAGGATAATAGACAGTGCCGTTAATACTACGACATTCGTCATGATTTGCCATATTGCACCAGCTATTGTTGTTAAAACGTAATCTAAACCTGTCAAATATAGAGTGTGATCGATATAAGCTCGATATCCACCGATAAGAATTACAGCGAATACAAGAGCTGTAATTATCAAAATGATTTTTGTATTTCTTTTCATTATTTATCTACTTTATTGTTACTATTCGCCGCGAGTGGGTGCCCCCACCCCTCGCGCATCAATAATCTCTTGACAACTGCACAATTCCCGAACCGTGCTCCGAAAGATCCCTCGCACTTGACCACGGATAATCCTCAGCATTTTCCACAAGCCCCCGCCGAACAGGATTGTGATGTATGTATCGCAATTTCGTTTTCAGCGCATCACTTCCCGGCACCAGGACATCATCAAAATTCTCCGCCCAGAGATTCCTGTTGCGGGTTCCGGCCGGGAGAATTTTACGAGCGGTTAATCGTTTAAAATTCTCCATCAGCGACGGCACCGGACCGCCGTCGTCCAACTGGTACAAAACCGCGTGTAAATGCTCCGGCATAAGGACATATCCATAGCACCGAAGTTCGAACTTCGCGCGATAATATTCAAAGACCTCTAATATCTCTTTGCAGGTGTTGTCGTTTACAAATCGTGCGCGATGCTCTCGCGTCACCGTGGTGATGAAATGAATGCTGCCGGGGAAATTCAATTCACTATGGCGATAGCGCATGATTGTATTGAATTATTTTGTTTTTGATATTCCCGTTTACGCGAGGGGTGGGGGCACCCACTTGCGGCGATGGTTTTGTCTTTTGCTATTCGTCGGTTGCGCGAGGGGTGAGGGCACCCACTCGCGGCGGAAAATTTAGTAAGGGCATCCGCTCGCGGCGACTATTCTTGAGGTTTCGCGCCGGGTTTGCCTTCCATGGGATTGTCGTAGTAGCGAATTGTCGGATAGGCGAAGTCGATGTCGGGGCAATCGTCGAAGGCTTTCAGAATATCTTCCCAGATAGCTTCGTCGCTGCGGCGGCGTTGTCTGGGTTTTATCAGGTAACGAAGTGTCAGGAGCACACCGCAGTCTCTGACACACGTATAGACCGTAGGCGCAAGGTCGTACGTGGAAATCATGAACCGCTTGCTGGCGTCCTTGAGCCGCTTCTCGACAGACTCGGTCAGGTGCGCCGCGTGTTCTACGGCGATATTGCGCAGAATCGCTTTCGCTTTCTGCCAATCGCTTTCGAAGGTAACCAGTACGGCAACTTCATTCCAGATAAATTCAAAACCGACATTATAGTTGGCGATTTTGTCTGTGAAGATGGCGCCGTTGGGAATATCGATGATGCGTCCTGTGGTCTGGTCGGCATCCACCCAGTTGCCGATTTCCAGCACGGTGAATTTGAACAACCGGATGTCAATCACATCCCCCGAAAGATCACCGACCTGAATCCGGTCGCCCAGTATAAACGGTCGGCGCCATAGAATGAACAACCAGCCGGCCATGCATCGAATCGGGTCTTGAAGTGCAATCGCGAGTCCCGCGCCGAGCAATCCCAAGAACGTCGCGACCGATTGGAAACCGACAAACCATGCACGCCCGATGATTAGGAATCCCAGGGCGACAGCAACATACGCCGTGCCTTTTCGCCATCGGTATCTTGTTTGGGAGTTTTCTGATTTATGCCAAAGAATTCGCAGGATAATGAAGCGCAGGAACCAAAGAATGATGATAACCGCGACAGACGCAAAAAGACGATTTGCGACAGGCGAACTCAGTCCGGCAATCCCGTGAATCCATTCGAAAATTTTATTCATACGAACACCGAATCATTTTACTTCAGATTCCGCAATACGTTTATAATCCGTGAAGCGCTGCTCAACTTGAAATCGGAATTTAAGCAGCAGGAATGTTGCCATCCCTTTCGTCCGTGCTCGCGAAGGAACATAGACGCTGTCGATGAGCGGTTCATAGACAACTTTCATCTCCATTTCCTTCATCCGCCTCGGCAAAGGAAATGGCGCACCGACAATCTTAAGCGGCGCTCCCGTCGAGGTGTCAATTGTCACCTCGGCTCGGAACCCATCGCCCTTGAATTTTTTCGGATTGCGCGGATTATACGCTATCGTCGCCGTTCCGTCCTCATGGATTTCCAGCAAACGGAACTCGTATTGACCGCGGTGCTCTTGTTTGAAAGCATCCAGCGGTCCGAATTTCATATGCTTGCCGTTATCGTCGTCGGAATCTTGTCTTTTGCTGTCGAGTGGATTTCCGAAGCGGTCGGTTTCCGTCACCGTCTTTTTTCCATCCAAATCGCGCACGACAACAGAAAACGTCGTGTCGCTCTTCTTGGCGGCGCCTTTTTTGCTGACCATCTGATGGATATCTTCCCTATGGTGAACGGTTCCTTTCAGGGTTTCCGAAATCATGGCTTTATAAGTTTCAACCGCATCGAGCCACGCTGCTGGAACTTTTGTAGTTTCCTGTCCAAGGGCGTTAACAGCACACAAACTCAAAACTGCAAAGAGCATCGCAATCGGCCACGAGCGACGTATCTGGGTTCGACATGTCATGGTGTCACCTTCTTTTAACTACTCGTAGCCGATACCAACGACACTACCATCCTGAACGGCCTTGCCAGCCGAGGGTAATCGAGAAGCCTGTGAAAGTGCGTGACAAATCATCTTCGAACGGCGTGCCGAAACCGCGCGCTTGAATGTAAAGCCGATGAGGCCAATCGCTCCAACCACGGCCAACCGTTAAAAACGGCACGCGCACGATGACTTCACCCAACACATGAAAATCGTTCTCCGTCTCCGGTTCGTAGTACGGATCCCAGTAGGTGTAGCCGCCGTAGTTTGTGGTTTTAGCGGAGACAGACAGCAAAGTGAACGCCACGCCCGTCGAAACCACAACACCGCTTCGATGGATTTTCTTGGACAGCAGATTCAGCGGTGTCGCGCCGATGGAAATCGCGGCGACGGAAAATTATCCGGGTAGCTC
>CBDVDL010000261.1:0-3171 GCA_965372735.1 uncultured Alphaproteobacteria bacterium
TCCGCGGCTGTCCGAGAGCGGCGAGGTATCCTTGAGTGTCGCTGATGTCTTTCAGCGCAAACGATAGGACTTGAAGCCCCATCCGCTCAAAGTCATCCGATGACGTTTGCATGACGCGACGGGCGACCTCTTCGCGCTGCTGATAGATTTCCTCGACCGTCATACTTCCTAAAACGGCGCGAACGCTGCCTTCGAGGATTTGAGCCGTGACTTCCTTGATACCGGCAGCGCCTCGTCCTAAGAATTGCTCGGCAGCCGTGCGAATGAAATACTCCTTGCTACCGACCTTAACCTGAGCAATCGCTTCGGCAATGATATGCACTCCGGCAGCGGTGAGGACTTCCGGGGTCTTGATGGGAACCGTGAAGACTTCCAGAGGAAGAGTCTGGGCGCTTTCAAGGAGAGGCAGCATGAACGTACCTCCCCCGATATGCATCCGGTAACCGATTTTTTTCTTCGTTCCATCGGGATCCGTGACCGTTCTTTTGCGGCCACCCGAAATAATCAGCACCTCATTCGGGCCGACCTTTCGGTAATTCAGGGCGATGGCCACAACGAACACAGCGACGATAATGACAATGACGCCGATGATAATCAATGTGGAGACCATTCTATTCTCCTTCTTAAGCGCTTAACTTTCCGTGGGGAAAGGGTTGTTTATTCTATCGAAAACGGGAGTGAAAGATACGCGGTGGACGTGCTTTGGATTCAGAAAAGATAGAGCGAGGCACCAGACTCTCTTTGGCTGCAGGCGATGGTTTTTCTTCTTTATCCGCAACGTCAAAACCCGTAGGAAAGATTTTTTTCTTCGGCGGGCCGCAGCTTTCAAAAGATTTTTCGGCATAGTCGAGGATTTTCGGATCCAGCCCCTCTTGCGAAATCTCTTCTGTGAATTTCCGCCGCCCATCGACAAGGTCGTAAACGTATTCTTGAATCTGCTCTTGGGAATAAAACCGTTTCGGATCGTAAGCCTGTAAATCCGCACCATCGGAGTTCACGATTTCGCTTGTCCCAATCCGCCCGGTTTTGTAGGTGTTGGTTTTTCGGAGGTCCCCGCGTTGAATAGCGGCCATCGCATCAATCGGCACGCGAGTCGTCTTGCGGAGAAGTTTCTTCTGCTTCTTTCCGTTGACGTCTTTCGTTTCGAGAATTTCACCGATGCCGCCCGTGTTGTACTGGAAGAAACGCACTTTGCCGGGATAGCGTTCGGCGAGCGTCATGATGATTTCACAAAAGAGGTTGACTTTATGCGCTCTGGAACCAATAATAAAAGGATCCGTCCCCACAATACGTGTGGATTCACCTGCTTTGGCGGGCTGACTTGCGAAGCTGTGCGTGGATTCTCCCCATAAATACGCCAGCACGGCTTGCTCGGGTGTCAGCTCTTGCGAGAAGCCCATGATGGTATTGCGCCGGGTAATAAAGGCGAAGATGAGCCCGTCCATATTATCCAATGTCGGCAGATTAATCGATGGCGAAGCAATACTGACGATTTTGCGACCTCGCTTCACCGCTAATTTATCTTTGCGAAGAACCGCCCGCCCGTTGGCGCAGAGCCTTTCATCCAAGAAGTCGGGATTGCCATCGGCGTCAATCATGACGTTTTCAAACAGCGCGCTGCGATGAATCAAAGCGGTGTACATCGCCTCCTGAAAGCGCGGATCAACATCGGTCTTGACGAAGAAACCCATCTCCGTTCCAAGCGCGGAGCCGTCTTTCTTAAGGAAAACAATGTCGTCCTGAGCGACTTCCGTGGCTTCACCGCGATGATGATCCAGCCCGAGCTGATGACAAGACCATGTGGATTTTCCTGTCGCGCTTAATCCAAAGAGAAAGACGCCGTATTTTTTCAATTGATCCGTCGCCGAATCCCGAACCGTGACGATTTTCGTACCGGCATGGAGTCCCAGCATCCCCAGCGCATCGGCGCTGTACATTGCCTGACGCAGGAATCCTTTCTTGTCTTCCCCCATATAATCCGTGCCGAGAGCGACATTCAATCCGACTTCGGGAAGCGCCAGCACCTGCTGACGCAGGAGGTGTTCCTCCGGAATATGAATCATCGTAAATTCAGGGCCGGGGGATTTCCGGTCAGGTTCGCGCATCGTGGCGCCCCACATAAAAGCAAGGCGCGCATTTTTCGGATCTGCCATTGATATATACAAGTTGCAAATCGGGTTATAATCGCTGTTGTTCCCCATTTGCCTGCGCAGATGAATCATGGGAAGCGTGCGCATAACCTGTGTTATTTTATGTAGTTCTTCAGCCGCCCCGGTCATGAGGCCGCGCTGCAACTCGGTGGGATTCGGCAACAGTACCGAGGGAGAGCCCAGATAGACTGTCCGCGGCGCCACCCGGCTCGAAATCATTGCGCGCCAGCCGTAAGAGCCGTATTTCGTGCGAGTTCCTGTTTTTTCGGCGATTGGCCAGATGTCACGCATCTTCAAATGCTTGATATTTGGGCCTTTCAGTACAAGCTGAAGGTTGTCAAGAATCCGCTGACATTCTTCTTTGCCGATATAATCTTCTGCCATTTGAGGTACCTTAAAAATCGAAGGCGAAGGTGCAAGTGTAATTATAATAATATCATAAAGTTAAAGCAGTTATATACGGGTCTGTATTTTTTCTGCAGTGTACAATACTATCGAAATATTTTGTGAAAATCAACTCAAAGTACGTCTGTCGAGATTTATTCTTCACCCGAAACAGACTTTTGTACTTCTATTTCGGCTACCCATAGGGCTCAATTCGAATACCCAGAGCATACGTTTGACCGACAAAATCCCATGAAGTCATTGGAGCGGAAAAAATGGTAATTTCGACTTTATCGGCGGCTTTCAGTACATCGGCATCCACCTTTTTTCCTTGTGTGATGACGATAGCGGTGATATCGACAAGGTTGGCGGCAGCGATGACTTTTTTGTTGGTTTGAACCGTGACCCACAGGTTTCCGGCTTGTCCGGTTTTCATAACATCACTGACCATATCCGTGACAAGACCTCCGGTGATTTCCTTATCAAAGAGTTTACTCATGGGAGTCATGTCTACTTTTTTCATGAGTTCTGCAACTGTCATTGCCGAATCTCCTTTTGTATTAGTCGTATGTACTGAATTCTTAGTAGGTTATCGAAGAATCGCGGCGGGCGCGTTTAGAGGTCTTCGTCTTCAGGC
>CBDVDL010000262.1:0-3159 GCA_965372735.1 uncultured Alphaproteobacteria bacterium
ACGGATAGTACGGAGTTGCCCGCAACACCGGCGTGGGGAGACACCGTGATTGCTCAGTTCCGATGGGTGACATTCGGCAACGGCCTGCTGCCGCCGTTTTACCTAACAGCGAGTTACGATGATATTCCGGAAGTAGATATGGAAATCAACTGGGCGGAAGGCCAACAGCAGTACATGACCTATTATCCGGCCAAGGTGATGACGGAAGGGGACCATGAGTATTCGTTCGAGCTGGATCCGATGGACGATATCGCGGAATCCTACGAAGACAACAACACAATTTCTATGTCCTTTCATGTCGATTTGCCGAACTTCCCTCCGACGTTTACATGGCTCCGGCCCGGCGCAGAACCTGATACGGCGGAAGAGAGCTATCTTTTGCAGTGGGATGTTTTCGACGCGGAAGATAATGCCGTTATTTATCTTTATTATGACACCGATACGCTTGATTATAACGGCTATATCATTCCGGGGGGCGCGGGGATTTCCGAAGATGACGATCCGGACACATTGCGCTGGATAGTCGCTCATTTCCCGGATGGGGAGGAATTGTGGCCATACGCTCGCGTTGATGATCCGATAAATTCCATTCAGCTTTATGCGGATGCTCCTATCATAATTCGCCGAAGCGCGGCGACAACTCCGCAAATAATTCCGTGGACGTTCCAGCTTTCTCAAAACTATCCGAATCCTTTCAATGAAGCGACGACGATTCAGTTCACGATTACAAGAGCGGGGCCTGTGACGCTTCGGGTGACGGATTTATTAGGGAAGGAAGTTCGGGTTTTGATCAGCGACCGGCTGTCTCCCGGCACCCATAGTATAGCTTTTAACGCTGCTGGCTGGAGCAGCGGTCTTTATTTCTACACGCTTTCATCTTCTGAGGGTAATGTAGCTCGAAAAATGATTCTATTAAAGTAAAATTGTTTCCGATATGGCCGCAGGAATCTGAATTGTTTTCTTCCGAATAAGCGGTGAATAATCCCTTTTATGCGATAGTGAATGCTGTCGCATTTTTTTTGTCTTTTCCTTTTGCATTCCCTGCTCCATCTGAAGTTAGGTAATTTATGCCTTTAAGGTGAAGGCCGCCGATTTGGCGGCCTTTTTTATTTCATCTTGACATTGCAGCGCGATTTTGCTATTATGTTCTTGGTACTATACCGGGCACGCGGGGACGCATGCCGCGGCGAAACGCATAGAAAAAACCCCGCGGATTAAGCGGGGTTGAAAATGCATTGAATGCGCGAAATTTATAAAAGCTTTTACCGGAACATCGCCTTAATTGAACCCCATGTTTGCTTGAAGGCGGAGAAGATGAGCGACACTTCCCGGACAACAGAATAAGCGAAGCTGTTATCCAAATCCACGATTTTTATCCGGTAGAAGAAAAGGCGAGTGGACTGAGCCAGCGGGCTGGCATCGGTATATTGATACGTTGAATGAGACCCCTCGGGATTGACATAACCAATCGGCATAAACGTTATTCCATCGGAAGAACGCTCGACGACAAACGTCTGAAGATGAACTTCCTGTCCGGTCCGCCAGACGAGCTGAGAGTGATCTCCAAGACTGAACGCATCGAATTCGAGAATTTCAGCGCCGCCGAAAGCCATGGATGTCGTCCAGAGGAGCGCAACAGCGATTAGAAGAAGCTTTCTCATTGTATCCCATACTTGAAATTTGACATACTAATATACACGGCATTTCGTAAAAAGTCAAGGGAAATCTTCAGAGATGCGTCTAACTTTCTATGGAGCCTGCCGGGGGGTCACAGGTTCACAACACCTCTTAGAGGTACAGGGGAAGAAACTCCTGCTCGAATGCGGCCTTTTTCAGGGCCGACGTGAGGAAACTTACCGGCGAAACCGCCATCCCCGATACCGGGCGGACGAAGTCAATGCGGTGGTGCTTTCACACGCGCATATTGATCATTCTGGTAACTTACCAAGAATCAAGGCTCAAGGATTTTCCGGTGATGTGCATTGCACTCATGCTACCCATGATATTTGTATGCACATTCTTCGGGATTCCGCCTATGTTCAACAAAAAGACCTTGAACTTGTGAATAAGATTCATAAACGCAAGGGGTTACCGCCGTTCAAACCACTTTATGAACAGGCGGATGTCGAAGAGGTTCTGAACCAGTTCGTTTCCTGGGGCTATGGCCGCCGGTTTTCTCCGATTCCGGGAGTTCGGAGCCAGCTTCTGGAGGCGGGTCATGTTTTGGGTTCGGCTCAGGAAGTGCATGAATTACAGGAAGATGGAAAGACATATCGGCTTGGATTCACCGGCGACCTTGGCCGAATGAACCTCCCGATATTGAAGGATCCCGTTGTTTTATCGGATTTGGACGGCCTCATTATCGAGTCCACCTATGGTAATCGGCTGCATGACCCAGCGTCTGAAGTGGGAGACGAACTTGCTGAGGTTATCAACGCCACAGCCAAGAAGAGAGGCAAGGTGATTATCCCTTCGTTTGCGCTTGAACGGAGTCAGGAGTTGCTTTACCATCTCGCCTCCCTTCAGGATGAGGGGAGGATTCCGCCGTTGCCGGTTATTTTGGACAGTCCGTTGGCGGCCAATGTCACAGAAGTTTTTCGCGGTCATCCCGAATGCTATGACCAAGAAACGCGCAAGCTTATCGATGAAGGCGTGCGTCCTTTCGGCTTTCCTCAACTGACGATTACGCGAAGCGCCGCCGACTCCATCGCTTTGAACGGTCGAACGGAACCGATGATAATTGTTTCCGCTTCCGGAATGTGCGAAGGCGGACGAATCGTTCATCATCTGCGCAACAATATCGGGAATGCAAAAAACACGATTCTGATTGTCAGTTTTCAGGCTCAGCACACGTTGGGCCGAAGAATTGCCGAACGCCGCCCGGAGATTAAGATTTTCGGGGAAACACATAAAGTCCGCGCGCGCGTGAAAATCCTGAATTCGTTTTCGGGTCATGCTGATAGAAACGCTCTGCTTCGCTATGTCGAAAAAGTCCGCGAGACATCCCCGAGACTTCGAGATGTTTTCGTCGTACATGGTGAGCCGGAGCAGTCCTTGCCCTTCATCGAGACGATGAAGAGCTGGAATGCTTTCGATGTTCACTATCCGGAAGAAGAGCAGTCGTTTGATTTGAAATAAATGTTCGTTCGTCTCAATATG
>CBDVDL010000263.1:0-3156 GCA_965372735.1 uncultured Alphaproteobacteria bacterium
ATGAATGGTAGTGGTATTTTGGGAAGCCACATCGACACGATTCCAACCATTGAAATAGGGTTCGTAGCTTGCCGGTACCGGGTCCGACAGCTCAAGTAGAAGAAAGTCGCTATCAGCGTTGTATGCACGCACTGTTGATTGTTGTAGTTCTTGATTCGTAGGACCATCCTCATTTCCGCATGTTGGGCTTTCGTAGTTGAACCTGAAGATCCATGTTGCTGGATCCGAAGGTGGTGTCGTCTCGGTGCTGCAGTGGAGTGCAGTAAGCAGGTATGGAGTCTCATCTTCATCTGTGTTGTTGATTAGTGAACCACTGCAGACTGCTCCCACATCAGACAAGATAATTAGAACCACACTCTGTTTCTCAGCCTGCCATACATCTCCCTGAGAACAGTTTACATTGATATTGCACGTTCCCGAATCCCCATAATCATCAAGTGTTCTTTCACCGAATAGGTTGCGGTAGGCATGGACTACTCTCCAAATGGAGATCCGTCCTTGCCCGATGACATTGACAGGTTCATAGTATTCAAGTGTAATCGCATCACCAGCAACCGGTGAAGTGGCGAAAGTACCACTTTCCTTGTTATTGCGACTCGTAAAAGCACCTATAACGTGAGTTTTCTTGTCATTATACAGATAAATCTCGGCGCCTTCCGGCATGTAGAATTCGTCATACAGCAGGTTAATCGAATACGCACCTTCCGAAACGATTCGTAGCCTCCATACGCGGTTACCATCTGAGAGAGTTGTCCATGTGCCCGAATTCTCAAGACTGTAATTGACGTCAATCGGCGCGCCAAACCGGTAAGGCACGTCCCTACCAGCGATCTCATCCTCAGCAAGATAGGCTTCCACATCAACCGGCGGCATGGTGATTGTTGGGACTGTACTGGTGATAGCCCTCGAGAAACTCGGTGGCGTGCCTTCGGCCTGTATTTGAGCATAACCGTTGATCGAGCCAAATAGCAGAACGCTGATTGCGACTGCGAAAGCCGTCCAAAATCTTTTCTGATAGGTCATCTTAAGCCTCCATGTCATGATGACAAAGCGAAAAAAAGGGTCTTTTGATTCTAAACTATTGAAATTTATTGCAAACATTGCAACATATTTAATATAATACATTTTATTTGGGATGTCAATAGAAAACTTCCGATTTGGTAGATACTGAGATTCCGGCCGGGTCGAGGGCACCGCTCGGCGAAACGTTGCGCGAGGGGTGGGGGCACCCACTCGCGGCGAAGATTTTTATGATGAACCTCTACCAGACCATATTTCCAATAACCTACATTTAGACAGTTTTGGTCAGGCGACACCGGCTCGGCGTGTAAAAGAGGGTATTTAGATTTCGACTTTGGCGAGTTCGGTGATGGCTTTACGTTCCCAGTTCATCGCGGCTTCGACATGGGCGGCTCCAGCGGCGCGGCGTTTGGCATTTCGCAGGCGCTTGTAGTAGTCCTGCAGGAGGGATTGATTTTCGGGTTTTGCGGATTGCCACCATTTCCACGGGCGACCAAGCTGGTTGTCCCAACCGCGCCATGCTTCGCAGCACTGCCTGTAATAAAAGGCGGCTTTTTCGAGTGCGCCGCGAGATTTTCCTCCAAAGCGGGGCGCCATTCGTTCAAAGAATCGACAACTGCTGTATCGCGCGGTCCATTGCTGGCAAATAGGCGAACAGCCCCACGCGGACGCTCGCAAGTCGGTGAAGTCCACGGTCGAATCGCGCAAATCCTGAGCGAACACGAGATACGCTTTTTCGCCGACGGCGCAGCCGCCCAATTCTCCCGCGTGCCAATTATGGATGGCGCGGCGAATAGCTGTTCGCGCTAGTTCGAGTTCTGAATATGCTTCCGGACGTTTCTCGATAATGCGGATGAGTTCGTTTCCTTCATCAATCGGCGGACGCCAGTAATTCAGTTCGATATCGAGAACCCGCACCTGTTCGGGAGTCGGATTGGGTCGTGTTCTTGCCAAATGGAAAATGTGTTCCATTCGCCGTGTGGTGACGCCGAAAAGCAGCATGGGTTCGGTGAAGCGCGCCACGACCGGTTTGTTCGATTCTCTTAGCCAGTCCTGCATGACTAAAAACGCGGTGGTGGCGTCGGAAGGAGTGGTTTCCTGCCACGTCAAATGCAATGCTTTGAACAGCGTTTCCACCGGCGGTTCAAACGCCAATTCATAGCAGTCGGGACAATCAAACGCATAGAGAAATTGCGTCGCATGGCCGGAGACAACATCCACAAACGCATAATCAAGTGGCAGCCCTTCGCTCCGCAGGAGAAGCAGGAGCGGCAGCGAGAGTCCCGGCTCAAGGGGATCGGAAATCCATGTTTCCTGTCCCAGCAACGCCGGAAAGCCTCTCGCAAAATGTCTTGCCACGTGCGTTTTCTGCATGATGGATTCGAAATGTCAGATATGACGGTCTCTTACTTGAAGATACGAAAGCTCTTCCGGAATCGCAAGGCGTCTTATGGAAGCGTCACGAGTGCCACTAAGGGTTGGGCTTCTGAGGCAATATTTGCCGGAATTTGGGAGGTTTTAGAAACTAATTATCAATAGGTTACGATACATGAATTCTGTCTTGACTTTATGCATTTTTTCGTATAAATTGGTAGTTTAAACTATTCACGAAATTTAAACGAAATATTGCGAAATGCCTGCTACTCGCATGGGTGTTCTTGCCGTTATTCCCGCAAGATGGGATTCGAGCCGTTTCCCTGGGAAACCTCTGGCGCTTATCGCCGGGAAACCTATGGTGCAGTGGGTGTGGGAAAAAGCGAAGCGGGCGCGCCTTGTCACGGAAGTGATTATCGCGACCGATGATGAACGCATCGCTCGCGCTGCCGCTGGTTTCGGTGCAAAGGTGGAGATGACATCGCCGGATTTGCCTTCGGGGACTGATCGAGTGGCGAAAGTGGCGGAACGCTTCAACGATATGCAGGTCGTCTTGAATGTTCAGGGAGACGAACCGCTTATCTTGCCGGAAATTTTAGACGCTGTCGCGCAGCCTTTGCTTGAGGATACTGATTTACCGATTGCGACTGCTGTGACACCGATGACAGAACCGGACGATTTTCAAAATCCGAATGTGGTGAAGGTGGTATTGAATCGCGCGCAAAATGCGTTGTATTTCTCGCGGGCTTCGATTCCATTTTA
>CBDVDL010000264.1:0-3152 GCA_965372735.1 uncultured Alphaproteobacteria bacterium
TGAAAATCCGTCAAGTTGCCGGTGTCGTTGCCAAGTCTCGCCGCCTGAGCCATGCGCAGGAAATTCGTGACCGACACACCATAGATTTCAGCCGGATACTGGAAACTCAGGAACAAACCGCGCTTCGCTCGCTCATCCGGAGTAAGTTCCAGAAGGCTTTCTCCCTTCCAGCGGATGTCTCCTTGCGTCACAGTCAAACCCGGATGTCCCATAAGAGCATTCGCCAGTGTGGATTTCCCGGAACCGTTCGGGCCCATGAGTGCGTGAACTTCTCCACGGGGCACCGAGAGAGTAAGTCCATGTAGAATCTCTTTATCTTTAACAGAAACGTGCAGAGCTGTAATGTCCAGTGAATCCAAGTTAGTCTCCTTTGTTTTGTCTCTATTTCTGTGTGTTTGCTTCTTCGTGCGTCATCTTCAGGGAGGACGACATCTCCATCAAATCCGCCAAAGTCATTCCTCTCAAATGATCGCGCATCTTTCCTTCGAGGTCAAACCAGAGCTGGCGGATGGCGCAGTCTTCAGAGAAGTCGCAGAACTCATCGGTCATCGTGCATGGATTAGAGCGCAGTCGTCCTTCAAAAACCTCGACGACTTCGAGGAGATTGATTTCGGATGCTTTGCGCCCAAGGGAAACTCCGCCGCCTTTGCCGCGCTGCGTTCGCAGGAAACCGCGAGCGGCGAGTTGAGCGATAATCTTCGTTAAAAAGACGCGAGGCACATGCTGACGTTCGGCGATGACCCGCGTGATAATACCGCCGGTCTCCTGAGATGAAGCGATATCCAGAAGCACCCGAAGCGCATAATCACTTTGCATGGAAAGAAGCATAACTGACCTTCTAAGGAAGAAAAGATCTATTATATTCTACAAGTATGTGATATTAAAACAATTATATACCAAAATCTTCCCATTCTATCCCCTTCATTCTCTTAATACGATTTCCGGAGTAAAAAGTTCCTATTAGGAGTCTATTTCCGAATTATGGTTTGTTTAATAACAGGGCAAGGTGGCTTCAGCCCCTTGTTGCTCGCTTAACCGGATACGCGCGAACAAATGAAATTCCCTGCCCTTGACAATTCCCGATTAATATCCTATATTGAACCCTAGCTACTGTAGGGGTGGCTGAGCGGTGCAAGACCCGCACAGCCTGAGATAAAACCCTTCGAACCTGATCTGGATTATACCAGCGTAGGAAGCAGTGGCGGAAGAGGTTTTTTTCTTGACCGTCATTCGGTTTCTCCGATGGCGGTTTTTTCTTTGTGGAGGTAAGTATCATGTTCGTGCGAATTCTACTTGTGATTCTGCTGTGCAGTTTTACCGCGACCTTCGCGGCAGCGGCTGTGCTGCAGGGCAAAGTCACGGATTATTCCAATGGCGAACCTATCGCAGGGGTCGTCATTACCATCAAAGAAACGGGTGCGAAAACCCGAACGGACAGCGATGGGCATTTTCGCTTGGAAAACATTCCCGCGGGTCGCTATGTGGTGAACGCGGCGGTGCGAGGCTATTCGACGGCGGTGCGAGAAGTGGTGCTGTCTGAAAAAGATGTCAACACGTGGAATCCGGAGCTGACGCCTCGCTCAGAAAGCGCAACGGATCCCACAAAACAACCACGTTATCTCCTGCCGGAAGTGACTGTGGCTACCACTCGCGCAAATCGCGAAACGCCGGTATCTTTCTCGAATCTTGACAGAAAGGACGTGGAGACTCGTTATCACACGCAGGATGTCCCGTTGCTCTTGAGCGAGTTGCCCGGAATCCATGCTTATTCCGATGCAGGGAGCGGTGTTGGCTATTCTTACTTGAAGCTTCGTGGCTTTTCTCAAAATCGGGTTGCTGTGATGCTGAACAACGTGCCCTTGAATGATGCGGAATCCCACGAGGTTTTCTGGATTGACCTGCCTGATTTTCCGAGCGATGTTCAAGACATTCAGGTTCAGCGCGGAGTGGGCAGTTCTCTCTATGGCGCGGCGGCGCTGGGAGGGTCGATTAACCTAATGACGAAAGTGCCCGGCTCCGGGGAGGCACCAGGAATTAAAATCGTCGGTGGTTACGGCAGTTTCAACACGCGCAAGGCGTCGCTGTCGATGACGTCCGGACGTATTGCGGGGCGTTACGGTTTCTCAGGTCGTCTAACGCGCATTCATTCGGACGGTTATCGTTTCGGGAGCTGGACGGATTTATGGAGTTACCATTTTTCGGCGGCGCGATATACCAAGCATCACACGACACATGTGAATTTCTACGGCGGCCCGGAACGAACACATTTAGCCTATAACGGAATTCCAAAGGCAGCGGTGGACGGATTGATTACCGGCGACAAGAATCATGACCGTCGCTTAAATCCGCTAACATACGAGAATGAGATTGACAATTTTTTCCAGCCGCACTATGAGCTGCATGATGAATGGGAATTGACAGATAAGCTCGACCTTAATAATACGATTTATCTCTTTCGCGGTGATGGCTACTATGATCAGTGGCGCCCCGGAAAGAAACTGAAAGAATACTTCTTCGAGCCGGGACAAGAAACGGTACAGGTGGATTCGGATACGCTCTTTGAATCGTGGTACTATGTAGATGAAGACGATGATGGAATACCTGACCCTGACACGCTCGCGGACGGTCATGTCGTCTATCATCTCGAACGTTTTGATTTGCTTCGCCGGCGGAATATCGGCGAAACGGATTGGGGCTGGATTCCAAGATTATCATTCGATTATGGGAAAGGCGAAGCGGTGATTGGCGTGGAAATCCGGCTGCATGATGCGCGTCACGAAGGACTCGTGCGCTGGGGCAATCCGCTTCCGATGGGAGTGAATCCCGATTATCATTACTACGATTATCGTGTGAAGAAGCAGAGTCTGGCCGGCTTCATTCATCTGTTTCACTCGCTGACACCGAAACTGCGAGTGATGTTAGATTTGCAGGTGCAGTCGCAGCGTTATCAGATGGATAACGAGAAGCTCTTTGGTGTGGAAATAGAAAAGACGTACGACGCTTTAACGCCGCGTTTCGGTCTGAATTATTTACTGCTCAGTCCCGACAAACGCCGCAACATTCCTGCGGCGAGTGTGTATGCGAATTTCTCGATGGCGCAGCGCGAACCTGCGTTTAAAGATATTTATGATCCACAGGATTACTGGTCGTCG
>CBDVDL010000265.1:0-3136 GCA_965372735.1 uncultured Alphaproteobacteria bacterium
TTGGGATTTGGGAGTTGCTCAAACGAACAAATCACTCACCTGAAGGTCAGGATGTCGTTATTCTGGGGCGTTCGAATTTAGTTGGAAAACCGCTTTCGCTGCTCTTATCGATGAAGCAAAGAGACTGCAATGCAACCGTCACTCTTTGTCACTCACGAACATCAGATTTGCCTCAAATAGCACGTCGAGCGGATATTCTGGTATCGGCTATGGGACAGGCTGAGTTTATCACGGGTGATATGGTGAAACCGGAAGCGGTTGTTATTGATGTCGGCATTCACCGAAAAGAAGACGGAAAGCTCGTGGGAGATGTGGATTTCGCATCTGTGGCTCCCGT
Organism: uncultured Alphaproteobacteria bacterium; assembly: GCA_965372735.1. Lineage (GTDB taxonomy): Bacteria > Electryoneota > RPQS01 > RPQS01 > DYHQ01 > JAUXGA01. Next base: position 338 of record CBDVDL010000265.1, read on the forward strand.
TGCTTCGGCCATCACTCCGGTGCCCGGAGGAGTCGGACCAATGACAATTGCGATGCTGATGCAGAACACGTTTCAAGCGGCAATATCCACTTGATTTTCTTCAAACTTCACCTTATATTAAGTTAATCTTTGGAAGCAAATCTGAGGCTTCTCAGATAGAAAATTCTCATATTTTAGAACGGAAGTAACGAAAATGGAAAGCAAAATTATTCGCCGACAGGAAGCGTTGGAGTATCACAGCCTCGGGCGCAAAGGGAAAATCGAGGTTACCTCAACAAAACCTTGCAAAACTCAACGGGATCTTTCGATGGCGTACACCCCAGGTGTTGCCGAACCCTGCTTGGAAATTGCTAAGGATCCACAAAAAGCGTACGAGTACACGGCAAAAGGAAATTTGGTCGCTGTCGTTTCGAATGGCAGCGCAGTTCTTGGTCTTGGAAATATCGGAGCCTTGGCGGGGAAACCGGTGATGGAAGGGAAAGGAGTCCTCTTCAAGCGCTTTGCAGATGTTGACGTGTTCGATATCGAATTGAATACGAAAGATCCAGATGATATTATCAAAGCTTGCCAGCTTCTCGAACCGACCTTTGGCGGAATCAATTTGGAAGACATCAAAGCGCCGGAGTGCTTCTATATTGAAGAAAAGCTCATCGCCGAGCTTTCGATTCCGGTTTTTCACGATGACCAACACGGCACAGCGATTATTTCCGGAGCGGGCTTGTTGAATGCGCTTAAGATTGCCAACAAGAAAATCGAAGATGTGAAAGTTGTTTGCAACGGCGCTGGCGCTGCCGGGATTGCCTGCGCGACATTCTATGTGTCGTTAGGTGTCCGTATGGAAAATGTCATTCTTTGTGATTCCAAGGGAGTTGTTTACGAAGGCCGAACAGCCGGGATGAATCCATACAAGGCTCGCTTTGCTGCGGAAACAGACGCTCGTACCCTTGCCGATGCCATGAAAGGTGCTGATGTTTTCTTGGGTGTTTCCGTAAAAGACTGCGTTACCAAAGATATGCTTCGTTCTATGGCAGATAATCCGGTTGTTTTCGCTATGGCAAACCCGGATCCCGAAATCAGCTATCCGGATGCGATAGAAGCTCGCGACGATGTCATTATGGCCACCGGACGAAGTGATTATCCCAATCACGTCAACAACGTTCTTGGTTTCCCTTTTATTTTCCGTGGTGCGTTGGATGTGCAGGCCAGTAAAATTAACGAGGAAATGAAAAGAGCTGCCGCTTTTGCGTTAGCTGAATTGGCACTGGAAGATGTTCCGGATTCCGTCTGCCGCGCTTACGGAGTCGAGAAGCTGCAATTCGGTCGGGAATACATCATTCCGAAACCGTTTGACCCGCGAGTTCTCCTGAAAGAAGCGCCGGCTGTCGCACGTGCCGCCGTAGAAACAGGAGTGGCGCGCAAGCCGATAACAGATTGGGACGCTTATACCGAAGAGCTGGAGCGCAAACTCTTCCCGGGACGTGAAGTCGTCCGACGGATTATCAACAAGGCAAAAGCGAAGCCCAAGCGTATTGTTTTCCCTGAAGGAGGCAACGAGAAGATTATCCGTGCCGCTCAGATTATTATTGACGAAGAAATCGGAACGCCAATCTTGCTCGGAAATCCGGAACTAATCAAAACCCGTTCGAAAAAGCTCGCTTTAGACCTGAAGGGTGCAGAAATTATCGATCCCGAGACTTTCCCAAAGCGTGAAGAATATATCGAAGCATTTTGGAAAATACGTGAGCGAAAAGGCATCACACGTAGAGACGCTCGCAATCTGCTTTTGCAGCGCAATTATCTTGGCCCGATGATGGTTCAAATGGGGGACGCGGACGCGCTGGTGGCCGGAGTCGCGCAGCATTATCCAGATACTCTCAGACCCGCTCTGCAAATCGTGAAGACGCGAGAAGGAATCCGCAAAGTCTGTGGTATCTATTTGATGATTTTCAAAGATCGCGTGATTTTCTTTGCCGATACAACTGTAAATATTGAACCGACGGCAGAGGATCTTGTTGAAATCACCGAATGCACGGTGGAATTAGCGAAATCGCTGGATTTCGAACCGCGAATTGCACTGCTATCGTTTTCAAATTTCGGCAGCGTTCATCATCCTCAGGTGAAAAAAGTTCAGGAAGCTGTTCGATTGTTGAAGCAGCGGCATCCTGATCTTTGTATAGACGGTGAAATGCAAGCTGACACAGCCGTAGTTTCATCGCTGCTTCACGAGCGTTATCCATTTTCTGAATTGAATGATAAAGAGTTCGTGAATGTACTTATCTTTCCTGATTTGTCCTCGGGTAATATTGCGTATAAATTGTTGCAGCGTCTTGGCGGTGCTGAAGCGGTCGGCCCGATTCTTGTCGGCACGGAAAAATGCATTCACGTTCTCCAATACGGTGCTGAAGTCAGCGAAATCGTGGACATTGCGGCTATAGCTGTTGTAGATGCACAGTAAAGCAATGCAAGGAATAGAGGGATAAATAGAGCGTGCCCGGGTCGACATCGGCTCGGGCAGCTTTATTCATAAATGTTTTAAAAATGGCTAACGAGATACATCAAAATATCTGGCTGACAGGAAATCGCGGTACCGGAAAAACCGCATGGCTCTGCGAACGCTATGAACAACTCTTATCATCGGGCATTCCCGCAGACAAGATTCTTTTCATCGCTCAAGATGAAGCGCGCGCACGAACAACATCCTTTCAGGGTCTTCAAAGCATGCGAGCCATCTGGGGGACACGAAGCACGACGGTGAGAGGATTCCTATCGGACTTGGCGAGGGAAGTTCTTGCCCGCAAG
>CBDVDL010000266.1:0-3134 GCA_965372735.1 uncultured Alphaproteobacteria bacterium
TAGGCTACTCATTAATTCTTGAAGAGAAGAACAAGATGAGTGAATAATAGCCTTAATAGCTTTTCAAACCTGATTCTATAAGAGGATAAGAACTATGTCTGAAAGCACAACCGGACACGTCTGGAAATATGGTGATAATTTGAACACCGACGTTATCTTCCCCGGCAAATACACCTACACCATCAACGACCCGAAAGAAATGGCGAAACATGCCATGGAAGATGAAGATCCGGATTTTGTGAAGAAAGTCAAAGCCGGAGACATCATCGTCGCGGGAAAGAATTTCGGCTGCGGTTCCTCGCGCGAACAGGCGGCGATTTGCCTGAGGGAAGTCGGTATCAGAGCAGTCATCGCGAAGAGTTTTTCGCGTATCTATTTCCGAAATTGCATCAATGTCGGCCTTTTGGCTGTGACGTCAGAAGAAGCCGCCGACGCCATCCAAGCAGGTGATGAAGTCACGATTGATTTTACGAAAGGCGTTATCACAGCACCAGCAGGAACCTTTAAATTCCCGCCGCTACCTGAAATGATTCTGGGAATCGTCAAGGCAGGAGGACTCATCCCCTATACACGGAAACGGCTCGGCAAGTCGTAGCTGCATCTCGCCGAACCGGATTCAGCGCAGGTTTCCATAGACTAATCGATAAAACTGACGCGCGTAACCCGGCCGGAATTTTCAGTTGCGCGAGGGGTTTAAGGCACCTCACTCGCGGCGAAGTCAATTAAACCGGGCACGCGGGACGCATGCCGCGGCGGGTAAATCCTGTGCTAAAAATATGATATAAATTCTTTATTTTTTGCTTGACTTTTGAACATATGTTCATTATATTACATTCCGGGCAGATCAGGGGATCTGCCTCGGCGAGAGAACAACCCGGCCGGAACTGTCTTAATGTGCGTTTGTGGCCTGTCGAAAAAGAGAAGGAGGCCTACTTGGAACTTAATCATAAACAGAAGAATGCGCTTGATTTCATCGTCCGATACCTGCGCGAACATGACCGTCCACCAACCCTACGTGAAGTTGGTAAAGCGATTGGAGTTTCTTCCACCAACGGAGTTCGCTATCTAATTGACGCTCTGATTTCCAAGGGATACCTGTCGCGGAGTCCGTCCCTCTCGCGAGGGATTTCGCTGACGGACAAGACGATGCGTCAGCACGGTTCGTTGCGAATGGTTCCTTTAGTTGGGCGAGTTGCGGCAGGTTCTCCCCTTCTCGCTGAGGAAAACCTCGAAGGACAGATTGCAGTGGATCCGAATCTTATCGGTAGGAGTGAGACATTTGCGTTGAGGGTTAAAGGCGAGAGTATGCGGGACGCGGGGATTATGGATGGGGATATTCTTTTCGCGCGGCCTCAATCCAGCGCGCAAAAAGGGGATATTGTCATAGCGCTTCTCGATAACGAGGCGACCGTCAAATACTTTCAGCCTGAGGGAAATCGCATCTGCCTGCAGCCCGCCAACCCGAAATTTGCGCCGATTTTCGTAGAAAAAAAATCGCCCGACTTCCGAATTTTAGGTAAGGTCATCGGGCTGATGCGAAAAATGTAAAGCTTTCTTGTGCGGCGAGCGCGCTTCCTATTTGTCGATAATTAAGGTCACCGGGCCGGTGTTCGTCAATTCGACCTCCATCTTCGCCGCGAAAATTCCAGTTTCCGTGGGGATGCCTCTTTCTCGCATCTTTGCAGCGAACCATTCATACATCTCCTCAGCCATCTGTGGAGGAGCCGCGCCGGCGAAACTGGGGCGTTTTCCTTTCCGGCAATCACCGAAAAGCGTAAACTGAGATATAACCCGAGCGGCTCCGCCGGTATCTTCAAGCGACCGGTTCATCTTCCCTTCATCATCTTGGAAAATGCGCAACCCGGCGCACTTTTCCACCATCCACGCCACTTCAGTTTCGGTATCGGTCGGGGCAACGCCGAGAAGAATTAAAAGACCATCGCTGATTTTGCCGACAACTTTCCCATCGACTCGAACCTGCGCCGCCGAAACCCGCTGAACCACTGCTCTCATCGTTTTTGCAGCATCCTATGGTGTTGGATCTTCATGCTTGTGACCGGACAGTGAAATCAGATGCCCCATTTTGTCCCGCTTCGTTGCTAAATAGTCGCGGTTTTTCTCTGTCGGATCAATTTCAATCGGAACGCGTTCCACGATTTCTAAATCATGGCCTTCGAGGCCGACGATTTTTTTCGGATTGTTGGTCATCAAGCGGATTTTTCTTATGCCCAGCTCATGGAGGATTTGCGCGCCGATGCCGTAGTCACGCAGGTCGGCTTTGTAGCCAAGATCGATATTCGCTTCCACGGTATCGCGCCCGCTGTCTTGAAGCTTATACGCCTGAAGCTTGGCTGCCAGACCAATTCCCCGCCCTTCTTGACGCATGTAAAGAACGACTCCCCGCCCTTCCTTTTCAATCATAAACATCGCCGTCGCCAGTTGATCCCCGCAGTCACACCGCATAGAACCGAACACATCTCCCGTCAGACATTCGGAATGAACCCGAACCAGCACCGGCTCAGGCCCGCTGACATCTCCCTTCACAATGGCTAAGTGATCCTTCTCTTCGAGAATGTCCCGGAAGTGAATCATTTTGAACTCGCCCCACAGCGTCGGGAAATCCACCGTCACGACTTTCTTTACGAGTATCTCCGTGCGCTCGCGATAGGCAATTAAATCCTTAATCGAGATTATTTTTAAATTAAAGCGCTTGGCGAGCTTGACAAGTTCAGGCAAACGCGCCATGGAGCCGTCTTCCGAGAGAATCTCACAAAGCACTCCCGCTGGATAAAGCCCGGCCAAACGCGCCATGTCAACCGTAGCTTCCGTGTGCCCGGCGCGGCGCAGCACTCCCCCGTCCCGCGCCTGCAGAGGATGAATATGGCCGGGTCTTGCGAAGTCCTCCGGCTTCGTTTGCGTTTCGCAAATCGCAAGAATCGTCCGCGCCCGGTCGTAGGCAGATATTCCCGTCGATGTTCCATGCCGATAATCGATAGACACCGTAAAAGGCGTTCCCAAAAGCGCCGTGTTGTCACGAACCATCGGCGGCAAAGCCAATTCCTTAGCGCGTTCCTCAGTCATTGGTGTGCAAACCATCCCTCGCGCATGTTTCGTTATGAAATTGATGGACTCGG
>CBDVDL010000267.1:0-3129 GCA_965372735.1 uncultured Alphaproteobacteria bacterium
ATTCCGCAATATTCAGTTTTATCGCTGGGGATTGCCGGGAATGAGGCGACCGAAATGGGTGTTTGCTCTATTGCTTTGTATGGAACTGCTTTCGGAAATCCCGCTTTTCTGTGGTCTCAAACATCGTTTAATGGTCACTTGCGAAAAATAGTAAAAGTCGTTACTATCAGGCCAACCGGGATCTGAGAATTTGTTAAAAGAGAAGTTTTTCATGGGTATTTCCCAATCTAAGACATCCCCACAAGTGCGCCCTCAGAGTCGATCAGGGTGGTTCTGGATGCCGCTCTTAGCAGTGCTTCTCGATATATCAGCGGTCTTTCTGGCGGCGGTTATCACGTACACTGTGCGCTATTCCGAGCCGTTTGTCTCGGTAAGAGCTCCCCGAGCGTTTCCCGAGCTGGGCGAGTATATGCTCTTCGGGTTTGTCTTGGGGCTTGTCTATGTGCTGATTGCTCGCTCGTATCGATATGATTTGTGTCGAGCGCGGGTGCCGCTTGAGCGTGAAGTTGGCCGGATTCTGACCGGAGCGGTGCTTTCGATGGGTCTAGTGCTGGCGGCGATTTTTTTCTATCGGGAATTTACGTATTCCCGCGCCATCTTCCTCGGGACACTCATCCTGATGATTCTTCTGCTCGTTTTGGTTCGGGCGGTTTTCTTTCGTATTCAGAAGGCTCTTTTTCGTCGAGGATTGGGATTGCAGCGCGTGGCTCTCTGGGGATGGGGTTCGGCGGCTCAGGCGCTCTATGATGAATTTGCTCGCGCGCGTTCGCAGGGTTTCGACCTTGTCGGAGTCGTCGGGCAACCGCTGAATCCGAATCAGCAGAGTCTGGGGTCGCTTGAAGAGTTTTCCGATATTGCTGCGAAACACAAGATTGATTTTCTGGTGATTTCTTTGCCGCCGGGGGAAGAAGAACGGATGGCGGAAAGCGTCAAAGCGGTTGCGGGAACTCCGGTGGAACTGCTTTATGCGCCCGGCATGTTTGAAGTGATGCCTTCTCGCATGCAGTTCGGCGACGTGGGAGGCAAACCACTCCTTCGGCTCAAAGGAGCGCCGCGCGGCAATTGAGTCTTCGTGTTTGTTTACTAAATAGTTGGATTTTCGGTACAGGACAATACTCAAAGGGATGGGCGGTGTCTGAGAAGTCACCGAGGATGATGTCCGGTCAGAAACCTTGGCAAAAAAATCAGATCATACATCCTTCGGAGTGATGCACATGAATTCCCGCACACAGAGCAAATCACGCAGCACAGAAACCGCTAAGATTTCCGATGCGACCGTCAAGCGGCTCTCCAAGTATTATCGAACGCTTCAAAGCGCGATTGGAAGCAACAAAGTCACGATTTCGTCCGAAGAAATTGCGCGCATTAACGGCCTGACGGCGGCACAGGTGCGAAAAGATTTGTCGTTCTTCGGCGCGTTTGGCCGCCGGGGATTGGGCTATAATGTCGCCGATCTGCATCGCAACATCTCCCGGATTCTCGGGCTGCATCGCACTTGGAATGTTTGCATCGTCGGTGTGGGAAACATCGGTCGGGCGCTTGTGCGGTTCAAGCAGTTTCAAGAACAGGGCTTTTATATCAAGCTCATTATGGACAGCGATTCGGCGAAATGGGGGCAGACTGTTGGAAATCTCACGATTGAAAACAGTGAGAACTGTAAAGAATTGGTGCGCCGGGAAAAAATAAAAATCGCGATTGTTGCCGTTCCGGTATCCGCGGCTCAACGTGTGGTGGACAGACTTGTTGATGCGGGAATCAAAGCGATTTTGAACTTCGCACCGGTTTCGATTTTCGCTCCCCCCGGTGTTTATGTGCGCAACGAGAACATGGCGATTGAAATCGAATCGCTGTCTTTTGCTCTGACGAATAAATCGAGGAAGTAGCCCTCAGTATCTTTTTTATTCTAAATGAAATGCCCACGGCAATCACCGAGGGCATTTTTTTTGTCATCGTTCAACAGGCAATACGCTCCCGCGTATTGCATACGTGTCCCCACGATATGTATGAATTCGAACTCTCCAACACGCAGGAGCGTGTTGGCTAATGCCGAACTACAAAAGATTGTCTCGCCGTTGTCGGTCTCCAGACCGGCAATGGCTTAGAGAAACCCCCGAAACCAGTGGTTGATTCGCACAAATCGGTTCGGGGGCTCTAAACAAAATCGTGATGTGTGGGTGAGTCGTTTTACAACGGTTCTGCGTGCATATCGATTCCCAAATCCTTCGCTTTTTTCCACAACGTCGTGCGGTCGATTTTCAGCAGACGAGCGGCACGAATCACCTGACCGTGTGATGCTTGAAGCGTCCTTTCGATGAAGGAACGTTCGAATTCCCGCACCGCGCTCTTCAGCGGTCCCGGCGGCGGCAACGCATTGCTCGGTGCTGGTTTCTCAGGTAAAAAACCCTCTGGCAGCGGCAAACTTGGCCCGCACAAAGCCTGGGGGAGTTCCGGTGTCCGGCCTAAAAATGAGAACGCTTCAGAGCCGATACTTGTACCGGGTGTCGCCAGAATCGCTCGCTCAATCGCATTTTCAAGCTCGCGGACGTTCCCCGGCCAAGTGTGCGTAATCAGCAAGCTCATCGCTTCATCCGTCAGCGTATGCTCTCCTTTGCCCAGCCGCCCTCCGATTTTATCCAAGAAATGCGCGCAAAGCAATGGAATATCCTCCGGGCGTTCTCGCAGCGGAAGAATCGTAATCGGCACCACATTCAGACGATAATACAAATCCAGCCGGAAACGACTGGCTCGAATAAGAGATTCCAAATCGCGGTTCGTCGCCGAAATAAGTCGAATGTTCAGCCGGATTCGCTGATTCCCGCCGATGCGTTCAAATTCTCTATCCTGCAGGACATTCAAAAGTTTGACTTGAGTCGTTAGCGACAAGTCACCGATTTCATCCAAGAAAATCGTTCCGCCGTTGGCCTGTTCGAATTTGCCGATACGTCGCTGACGGGCATCCGTAAACGCGCCTTTCTCGTGACCGAAAAGCTCGCTTTCTAAAAGCGTTTCCGGCAGAGCGCTGCAATTGACTTTGACGAAAGGTTTATCGCGGCGCGCGCCTTCGAAATGCAGCGCTCGCGCGACAAGCTCCTTGCCGACACCGGTTTCTCCGCGAACAAGTACTGTGGA
>CBDVDL010000268.1:0-3126 GCA_965372735.1 uncultured Alphaproteobacteria bacterium
GCGCCATCGTTCTGGGTATCACATGGAAGAATGTCGAATTCAAACGCACGAATCTGAATCTTGCTCAGAGCCGGAAAACCCTGACAACGCTGATGAAAGAGCAACGACAGCTTTCCGGAGAGATTAGAGCCCTCGCGTCATATCCTCAAATTTCTGCTTGGGCGAAGCGAGAGAATAACTGGCAAATTACTGCCCATCCACCTGGGAAAATCGTCATTCCCCGGAAGGAACTCACCCCTTCCGCGCAATGGCGCTGGGATATTCTTCGAGTCCGTGATGAATAACAACGAACCTTCAAACCATCGAGAGCGCATCGTACTCTTCCTGATTTTTTTCGGGATAGCCGTCATTTTTGCGCGGCTTGTCAGCATTCAGCTTATCCATCATTCGCTTTGGAAAGAACGCGCGCTGGACAGAGAGCGAGCGTGGATAAAACGACTACCGGCGCGAGGGAATATTTTCGACTGCGAAGGACGTCCACTGGCGATGTCCCTTCCTCTCACCTATGCTGTCGGCTATCGTCAAAAGGCATGTTCGACGAAGACTGCGTTGTATAAGGAACTTGAACCGCTCCTGCGCCATCATCAGAAAAATCTGAAAGCGCGTTTGAATCAGAACGTCAGGTTCACTTATTTGGCTCGTCGCGTGGACTGGCGAACGGCGGATGCGATTAAGGCATTGGATTTTCCCTGTCTGGAGCTTGTGGAAGAACCGCGACGCTCGTATCCAAACAATCGCTTCGCGGCGTCGCTCATCGGGTTTGCTGATATTGATCAAATCGGTCAGGAAGGAATGGAACTTCAATTCGACAAGCGGCTGCGCGGTGATATTGCCCGGGAACTCATGCTGCTCGATAAATGCGGTCAACCCTGTATGACCCTTTCGGACAGTCCTGAGACATCGAATCAAGGAGCCGATATTCAACTGACGATTGATATTTCGCTGCAGACAATTGTCGAAGAAGAACTCGAAACCGCGATGCAGACTCAGGAATGCAAACGCGCCTGCATCATCCTGACGAATCCGCAGACGGGTGAGATTCTTGCGCTGGCAACGTATCCGGGTTTCAATCCCAACAAACCGGGACAGGCGGCAGCGGGAGCTCGCAAATGCTGGCCGATTACCGATGTCATGGAGCACGGAAGTACACTGAAAATTCTTCCTTTCGCAGGCGCACTGACAAATAATTTGTATAAATCAACCGACTCGATTTTCTGTGAAAACGGACACTATCGAGTTCGCGGCGCTGTCATACATGATGCTCACCCGCAGGGAATGCTGACCTTTGCGGATGTCCTTGTGCATTCTTCCAATATTGGAGCTGTTAAAATCGCTGAGCGGCTCGGCAAGAACGACCTTTATAAGACAGCGCGCCGATTTGGTTTTGGCAATTCGACAGATATTATGTTCCCCGGAGAACAAGCCGGTTATCTTCCTCCACCCCACAAATGGTCGGGTCCAAGTCTGGCGAACATCGCTTTCGGGCATGGACTCAGCACAACGCCGCTGCAAATTGTCATGGCGTATGGGGCGATTGCGAACGGCGGCTATCTGACGGAACCTCGCATCGTCAAACGCATCTTCCACCCATCCGGTGAAATCGAAGAATTCTCACCCAGTATTGTCCGTCAGGCTCTTTCGCACGGCACCGCCCGCGCACTCACCGAATTGCTCGTCGGCGTTGTCGAAGATGGCACCGGGAAAGCCGCGGAGATTCCCCCGTGGCGCATCGCCGGGAAAACAGGCACCGGACAAAAAATTAATCATGAGACCAACCGGTATTATAAAGATCGTTTCGTTTCTTCTTTCGTGGGTTTTGTTCCAGCCGAGTCGCCGTGCTATTTGATGCTCGTACTGGTTGACGACCCTCAGGAGCAGCATTACGCAAGTCAGGTTGCCGCTCCGGTCTTTCGCAATGCGATGGCGCGCATTTTAGAATGCCGACCTCCGGCTCCGGCGTTTCCTCAATATCCGGAAACATCTTCTCCAAAAGACCTGACAGAAATAATCACAGACACACCGCTGGAAGAAAGAATCGAATCGGTTCAAAATTACGACCAACCGTACTCGCAAGAAACCATCGTCTCTGCCGCTCTTACGGAAGGTATGGAAACCGGCTACATTCAGGTTCCATCCGTTCAGGGGCTTCCCTTCCGACATGCTATCTATGAAATAACGAGCCGTAATTTAGACGTTCGCATCTCAGGCCTCCGGGAGGTTGTCAGTCAGAGTCCGGCTCCGGGGAGTATTGTCCCTGTCGGAACGACTTGTATTTTGCAGGGATTTGAAGAACAAAAGAATTAATATCGTTTGAGAATATTGTGGCATGTGCGCTTGCAGAGCTACTACATGAGCTGCCTTCCTATGAACTATCGGGTAACCGCGATTTAGAAATTACGAACGTCACGTATGACTCACGCCGAGTCACGCGTGGTTCGCTCTTTGTCGCTATCCCCGGATTTCAGCATGACGGAACCGATTATATTCCCGAGGCGATTTCACGTGGAGCCGTTGCCGTCGCCACCGAACATCATCTGAAGCAATTTCAAAATATCACTCAGCTCATTGTCAACGACGCGCGCGAAGCGTTAGCTTATCTCGCCTGGAGCGCAGCCGATCATCCCGAAAAATATCTGCGCCTTTGCGGAATTACCGGAACGAACGGCAAGACCACGATTACCTATCTCCTACGTGCCATGCTTGAAGCCGCGGGGCATTCCGTCGGGTTGATTGGAACTCTGACCTACGACATCGGGAAAAAAACCACGCGCGCGACACGAACGACGCCGGAAGCTCCGGATTTGGCGGAGCTGTTCTCGGAGATGGTAGATGCGAACACGTCACACTGCGTCATGGAAGTAACGTCGCACGCATTGGCTCTTAAGCGCGTTAAAGGATTGGATTTCTCAGTGGCAGCTTTTTCGAACATCAGCCGCGACCACCTCGATTTTCACGGGAGTTTCGACAATTACGCCCAAGCGAAAGCCATGCTCTTTGAGAATCTGTCTCCAAACGCCACCGCTGTTATCAACGTTGACGATGATTTCGGTCGCGAGCTTCACGCGCGCACTCCCGCGAAAATCCTGCGCTGTTCGCTTTCCCAAGAAGCGGATATTCACGCGACAG